>JAIXOO010000291.1 GCA_027486765.1 Saprospiraceae bacterium | reverse complement strand
GGCATACTCAATACCAGAATCGGCGCGAATAGTTACGATATTGGTCATGTATTTACTCGTGGTTGTATCAATAACATTGGTGGGATTGCTCAACGGGAATCCGTTTGTAAAACCAATAAAGGAGCTGGGGTTACTTGTTTCTTCCGCACAGACATCAACTACATTGCAGTATCGGTTATGGCCCATGAAATTGGCCATCAGTTTTCTTGCAAGCACAGTTGGAACAGTTGTCCCGATTTTCAAAACCAGCTATCTTCTGAAAGTGCCTATGAGCCAGGTAGTGGCAGCACCATTATGTCTTATGCTGGTTCCTGCATTAACAACAATGTAAGCGATAAATCCGATGATTATTACGCTACTGGTTCATTGGAAGAGTTCATTACATTTAGTCGAACCCAAGAGGGCAATGGTTGTGCCACGCAAGTCCCTACACCTAATAATGCGCCTTCGGTGAGTATTGGGCACCGCAGCAACATGGTCATTCCCATTAGTACCCCTTTCGCTTTAACGGCTGCTGGAACTGACCCAGATGGGGACCCCTTGACTTATTGCTGGGAGCAATTTGACCTGGGCCCGGTCCGTCCCTTAGGTGAGCCCCAAGGCACCACGCCAATCTTTCGTTCACTACCTCCCGTCACTAGCGCTACACGTACCTTCCCACAGTTGTCCGATTTGGTCGACAATGTCAGCCGCAACACCGAGGTATTGCCTACTTATACCCGTCAGCTCAATTTCCGCTGTACGGTACGTGACAATCACCCCTCCGCAGGTGCAGTGGCTTGGCAGGGCATTCGATTGCAAGCGACTGATCAGGCAGGACCTTTTTTGGTAAAAAGCCCTAATCTTGGCACCGAAATAATGAAGGCAGGCGACGACGTGGCCATTACCTGGGACGTAGCCAAAACCAATCTTGCTCCAGTCAATTGCCGCTATGTCAATATCCGGCTTTCCGTAGATGGTGGGTTTAGTTTCCCCTTTCTACTGGCAGAAAATGCACTCAATGATGGCAGTGAAAAAGTGACACTGCCCAACATGATTTCCAACAATGCCCGGATCAAGGTAGAAGCCGTGGACAATGTCTTCTTTGATATTTCCAACAGCAATTTTGCCATCATGGCAAACCCAACACCTACTTTTGCGCTTGGTGTAAGTCCTTATAGCTTGCCATTGAATTGCCAGCCAGCGGCGGTAGAGTATAAAATCAGCAATGCTACTTTTGGCGGTTTCAACAATGTGGTTAAATTGGACATCCTGCCAGGTAGCTTGCCTGCAGGGATTACTGCTTCCTTTAGCACCAACAATTTGCGTGGAGGAGAGACCAGCACCTTGAAACTTACCATCCAAAATGTACTCCGCGATACCGTTGAATTTACAGTACGTGCCACCGCCCAAGGTGCGGATACCGTGCTGCGCACCTTGTCTTTGGTGACCCTTTCTACCGATTATTCAAATCTTGCGCTCAAAAGCCCAAATAATGGCCAAACTGGCATTCAATTGTCCACGATTTTGCGTTGGCAAAAAACACCAGCAGCACGGTCTTACACGGTAGAATTGTCGGAAAGCCCCAAATTCGGCACCACCAATCTGGCTCAAGCTAGCAACGTAACAGTCGATACCTTTGCGCCCAATAAAATCCTCAAAGACAATACGCTCCACTTCTGGCGCATACGGCCCGAAAACGAGTGTGGCCCTGGTCAATACAGCGAACCTTTTGTATTTCATACCAGTTTAACCGCATGCAAGCGCCAGGGTTCGACTGCTGCGGTGAACATCCCTTCCCGCAACAACCCCACCGTAGAATCGCGCATCAACATAACCGATGCTGGAACCATCACCGACATCAACATTCCCAATATCGATATTGACTACCAAACGGTCAACTTGATCAAAGTAAGCCTAGTGAGCCCCAAGGGCACTGTGGTGGTCTTGTATGATCAGGCTTGTAGTGGCCGTACTGGCATAATGAAAGTAGGCTTTGACGATGAAGCACCCGGCGTCATTATTGCGGGTACAGCTACTTGTCCGCCCGACGATGGCATCGTGTTTAAACCCAAAGAAGCACTGAAAATCCTGCAAGGTGAAAGCATTCAGGGGACCTGGATTTTGCGGGTACAGGTTATCCGCTCAGAGGCAGGTACTGTCGGTGCGATCAATTCCTGGATCATTGAGTTCTGCTCTACACTCACTGCTAGTAACCCTACTTTGCTCAACAACAAGGGTGTTAAAGTAAGTCGCAACAGCAACAAAACCATCGCAGGCACTGACTTGCAGGCCCAGGATGTGGATGCTACGGCTAGCCAATTGTTGTATACTTTGACGCGGGTTCCCGCTGGAGGTGGTTTGCGCTTGACGGATAAATTGTTGGAGATTGGTGATCAATTTACCCAAGCGGACATTGATGCGGCTCGCTTGCGCTACACCCACAATGGTGGCACCGAGACCAGTGATGCCTTTTCTTTTGTCGTACAAGACGGTAAAGGTGGCTTTTTGCCCATCAACCGCTTCAACATTGAAATTGACCAGTCAACTGGCTTGGACGAAGTACCACTTCCTTTCGCGGTAAAATTGTATCCCAACCCTACACATGACTTGTTGAACCTCGAGTTTGAACAAAACCTGCCGACGGATGGTGTACTCAGTATTTTTAACCTGCAAGGGCAATTGTTGTACCAAAGAACCGTTAATCAAGGTGTCAAAAACCATACAATTGCTACCCAACAGTGGCCAGCGGGCGCTTACCTTTTGCACTTGAATACGGGAAAAGGGAGCATGCAGCGGCAGTTTGCGGTAGCAAAGTAAGTTGAGAAGTTGAGGTGTTGAGAAGGTTGAGGGAAGTTTAGGCTGCCGCGAGCGATTTTGACAAGATCCTTGTCCAAGTCGCTCGCGGTAGCCTAAACTTCCCTCAACCTTCTCAACTTCTAAACTTTTTTCGTATTTTATCGCCGAATTTTCCGCAAAGACCTATGAAAATAAAAGTCGGCATTTTTTTTGGCGGTGCATCCCGGGTGAAGGAACGTTCCTTCGATGTGGGAAGAACCGCCTACAATTACCTAAACCGCGGTTGTTTTGAGCCTGTACCCATCTTTGTGGACAGTCTGGAAAACATCATTCTGTTGGATTGGCAAAGTATTTTTCAGCCCAACATTCGCGATTTTTGCCCTACACCAGAACTCTGCCCGCCCTCGCCTAACCAGTTCCGAGTTTACATCGAAAGTTTAGGAAACCTTCCCCATGATGAATTGGACCGCCATTTCCAGAAAATGGGTGAACCCATCAAAGCAACTGAACTTCCCGAACTAATCAACTTCGCTTTTTTGCTCATGCCCGGTGAATTTGGGGCTTTGCAATCACGCCTGGAGGAACTGCGGATTCCTTACTCGGGCAGCAACAGTGCGCTTTGTGCTACCTTGAGCGATCAATCCAAACTGATTCCTCTGCTCAAAGCAAAAGGTTTCAATACCCTGCGGCAAATCAGCCTTAGTCGGCAAGAATGGCTTGGTGGAGACCTCGCCGCTTTGCTCACTCGTGTACACCATGAGGTCGGCTTTCCGGTGTGTATTGGCTCTGCTGCGCAAAGTGCCAGCGAACACCAGATTCTGGTGAACGAACACGATGATACCGAGACTTTTAGAGAAGCCGTAGACGCCGTTTTTGGCCGTGAAATCATCCTGGTTGGCGACTGGTTGAAACGCAGCGAGTACGAACGGATTGACCATGTCCGCTTGTTGCTCAATGCCAGTGATGGCCTGGGATTCCCCATTCGGGTGGCTGCAAATGGTCAGCAATATTCGATTTTTCATCCTGAAGAGCTCCTCAAAACCTTAAACCGACTGGCTTCTGAAATTTTGGAAGAACAGGCGCAAATGGTTTTGGAAGGCAATTACGCTGCGACCCAACTCAGCATCCAAGAAAACCGCGAGTGGGCCAAATTTTCCTGTTTGGTATTGGCCAAAGAGGATGGCAGTCCCGTAGCATTACTACCAGAACCCTTTGAAGCAAACAATGTAGCTCCAACTCCTTTTTCCCGTGAACAGTCCGCCGCCATTCGGGTGGTTTGTGAACGATTGTTTACGACTTTGGAAGTCCAGGCTTACACAGGAGTACGGGGTTGTATCGATAATCAGGGGCAAGTGTACATCGAGCAGGTTTTGCCCAATCCTGAGCCATTTCTACCAACCCAGATGTTGCACGCAGGTGCCGCGATTGGATTGAGTCCTTCCCAGTTGCTGACTTACCTCATCCGCTCTTCTTTGCAAGCTAGAGTGAATGAACAAACGCAAGATGCCAGCCTGCCTTCACTGTTGCACTATTTGGACGACTTAGTCCGCAATTGGCGGCCACAAGAGGAGAAAAAGACTAAAGTAGCTTTGTTCTACGGCGGTTATGGAGTGGAGCGCAACCTGACCCTGCAAACTGCTCGCCACGTATACGAAGTCCTTTCAGGAACCGAAGAATACGACCCAATTCCGGTATTGTTGACCGGGAATGCCCAGCAGTGGGACTATTACCAAACGCCCGGCGACCTGTTGTTTTTGCCCGACGTCGATGGCATTGTTAAAGCCTTACACAAAGCCCCTGCCGCCATCGAGGAAGTGGAAGCACTGCGCAACCGCAGTGCAGATATTCTGGTCAAATATGCCAGTGGCAGCGCCAATGCCAATGCTCAAAAACGCAGTTTGGACGATCTGGCCCGGATGATTGATCAGGCCTTTATTGCCTTGCAGGGCCGTCCTGGTGAAGATGGACAATTGCAACAGGAACTCGAAGTACGCAAAATACCCTACAATGGTTCGGGGCATAAAACCTCCCACATTGCCGTCAATAAAGTACAGACGCTGGAGGTTTGGAAACGCAATGGTTTCCAGGGGCCACATCAATTGGTGCTCAGCAAACGCGCCTTTGAACTCAGCGCTGAAGAAGCCTATCAAAAGATTGAAAGCCGCCTGAGTTATCCCTTCGTGGCCAAACCCATTGATCAAAATGGGGGGATTGCTGTCAAAGCGATTCGGAATCGTACGGATTTGGATGCTTACCTGCGCTTGATGTTTCGGCCACAGGGTGCCGATGGCGCGGAATACCGCAAGATCCTCAAATTGAAACCCAAGGCTGAATTCCCTTATGCGGAAGAAGCCCTATTGGAGTCGATGATCGGCCCCGAAGGTGCCCGTCACTTTTTGGAAATTTCAGCAACTGTGATGGCTTCGCCGACCATTGAGGGAAGTATGAAGTACCAGGTTTTTGACCTGGCCGAAATCATTCCTGGTCAGGTACATCCCGTTATTCCGGCTCGTTTTTCCAAAAATCCGCAGGAACAACATTTCCTGAATACTCAAGTCAAAGCCGATTTCGAAAAGGCGGCACGCATCCTCAATATTTTTGGATTGGCGACCATCGATGGGTTTGTACGCATTTACGAAAATACCAATCCGGAAATCATTTTGTTGGAGGCCAATACACTACCTCCTTTACATTATGGCCGAGGGGTACTGCAACAATCCGGATTGATGGGGATTACCCCTTTTGCCCAATTGGATCAGTTACTTGTGGAAAGTAAAAAGTATGCGGAACTGGCTTCAACCTTAGTTGCGGAGGTGGTTACGGCCCCCAAAGTAACCATCCCTACCGCCAGCATTCCCACCACTGAGCCCGTGACTGCACCACTGGTATCCATACCTGAAGTAACTTCAAAAGAAGCTGAGCCGAGCACTCCACTGCCCGAAGTGCCCAGCTATGGAGTAGAAGCCCGCTTTAAAGAATTTCTCAACGATACAATCGGATTTTTTGTGTCAACACTATTCATCAAAAATGCCCTGGCGCTAGGTGCCTTTATCTTTTTGACTTTTTTCGCGCTTACGACTGGGATCAAAATTTATACGCACCATGGGGAATCCATGGAATTGCGCGACTTCCGGGGTTTGAGTCTGGAGGATGCTAAAGCTAAAGCACGTCTGGCCAGTTTCAGAATTGTGGTTAGTTCTACTCAATTTGATCCCGACAAAGCTCCAGGGATCATCGTAGATCAAGACCCCAAACCACCAGCCCGGGTCAAAAATAGCCGCAATATTTATGTCGTGATTACCAGTGGCCAGGCTCCGATGGTGAATCTTCCCGATTTGGTAGGGCGGGATGAATTGTCTGTTTATACCAATGCCTTGAATGCAAAGGGAATAAAAGTAGGAAAGATTGAATATCTGTTTGACCGCCAATTGGAGGAAAACACAGTCATGTTCATCAAATACAATGGCCGCCAATATACAGCTACGGAGTTGAAGACGGGCATCGAAGTGCCCAAGGCTTCCAAGGTTACGCTGGTAGTATCGGTGCGAAATACTGGCGATGTGCCCATCCCGGATGTATTGTGCAAAACCTACGACGAAGCAGAATTCATCATCAACAATAGCGGCGTTAAGCTGGTTTTAGAAACGGATGACAACAATCCGGCCAGTCGACCTGTTGGTTATTTTGTATGGAAACAAGAGCCATTCTTCCATGCCGATTCAACCATGAAATCGGGCGGAGAGCTTAAATTGTTCCTAACTCGCAAACGACCAGCGGATTGTCCAACGGAAGCACCGGTAAGTACTGAAAGTGAATTTGAGAATGATTAACCGAAGAGATTGTTTTTAAATCTCTAAAAATGAATACATTTGCGGCGCATTATTCGGTAACCACATTTCACCATTAATTTTGCGCCATGTTGACTTTGTTCACCAATCGGGTAAGAAACACAAAAACTAGAATAATCATGGACATTACTGTACAAGAACTAAAAGAAAAGCTTGCACGTAACGATGATTTTGTCCTCATCGACGTGCGTGAACCATACGAGCACGAAGAATTCAATGTGGGTGGAAACTTGATTCCAATGGGTAATTTCCCCATGGTTATTTCCAGCTTGATCAGCCACAAAGATGACGAAGTTGTGGTATACTGCCGTTCGGGCCGCCGCAGTGCCAGCGTACAATATCAGCTGAAAGAGGCTGGTTTCAAAAACGTGCGCAACCTGGAAGGGGGCATGTTGGACTGGATGGATAATTTTGGAATGACTAAGTAAGTGAAAAGTGAAAAGTGAAAAATTGTACACCATTTGGATTTCACCACTTGGTATATTTTTTTCACTTTTCACTTTTCACTTTTCACTTAAAAATTATCCCCTAAAACTAAGCATCACAAATACCACAATCGCAACCACCACTACCGACATAACCACATCCCAGACACTATAGCTGGCACGGTTTTCGGCTTTTTGTTCAGCAGTCAAGGTACCGTAAGTGAGTCCTGTAATGCTCTCGGGAGCTGGCGGAGGAGTAATTAAACTCACTACCACACAAACGGCCACGCAGAACAGGAAGAACCAGGCCGCAAAAGTCAAAAAGTTGACCGCGCCAAAAGTATGGAGGAGCGTACCCGGCGTAAGCGAATCTTTGCTGATTTCCAGCGTCAGACGCACCAACGCCACGACCAAACCTGCGATCAGGGTTGCCATTGCCCCCTTGCTGTTGATGCGTTTGAAAAATATCCCTAATAGGAATACTGCGGTAATCGGTGGCGCAATGTAAGACTGCACGGATTGCAAATACCCGTACAAGCCTTTGGAAATGTTTTGCATGATGGGTATCCACAAAATCCCCAGGATCACCACCACTGCCGTCGCATAACGGCCTACACTCAGCAGTTTTTTCTCAGGTGCATTCGGGCGCAGTTTCTTGTAAATATCTACCGTAAACAAGGTAGAACAAGAGTTGAAGACAGAGGCCAGCGAACTCATCAATGCTGCCAACAAACCAGCTGCCACCAGGCCGCGCAAGCCGATTGGCGTTTTTTCCATCAACAAGGTTGCAAAAGCTTCATCCGGAGAATCCCATTGTAGTTCACCTCGGTTTTTAAGCGCCAATGCTACTATCCCTGGGATCAGGAACAAAAACACGGGCGTCAATTTCAAAAAGCCACCAAAGATAGCGCCCCGACGACCAATGGTGATGTTTCTAGCCGCCAAACCCCGTTGGATGATGTATTGATCCGTACACCAATACCAAGTACCCACAATGGTACTCGTAATCACCAAACTAGGCCAAGGGAAATCTGGATCACTCGCTGGGCGCCACATGTTGAGGTAACCTGGCTCCAGTGAAGCTTTCATGCCACTCCAGCCACCTACTGCGTTCAACCCTACAATGGTCAGGGTAGTTGCACCCAAAAGCAGTACAACGGTTTGTAAGGCTTCGGTGTAGACCACTGCCCGCATCCCGCCAACAACGGTGTAGGCCCCTGTAAGGACCACCGTCAGCAGTGCCCCGAACCAGAAGTCGATGTGCAACAGCGAAGAAATGACAATCCCCCCGGCATAAACCGTTACCGAGACCTTGGTCAATACATAAGCGAGCAGAGAGAAAATACTCAAAAACCAACGCGTTTGTGCGTTAAACCGTTTTTCCAAAAACTCCGGCGTGGTAAAAATCCCACTGCGGATGTAGAAAGGTAAAAATACCCAACCCATGGTGACCACCAGCCAGGCATGTAATTCGTAAATCAACATCGGGATTTTGCCTCCGGCGCCTGCCCCGGCTAAACCCACTACGTGCTCTGATCCGATGTTGGAAGCAAAAATAGAAGCTCCAATGACGAACCAGCCCACGTTCCTGCCTGCAAGAAAATAATCTTCAGTGGTATCGGTTTTGCGCGTCATCACCCAGATTGCGATCCCCAGCAGGAGCACAAAGTAGGCTGCAATGACCACCCAATCCAGTGTAGCAAATTGACTCATAAGTTATTTTGTTTGTTTATTAGTTTACTAATCAATGCCAGGCCATTAAAAGCTGGATTTGAGTACTCAAATCGGCTTCCTGGCTCGAAATGTAAGGAATTAGTGCGTTTTAACGGAGTGAAATTTTCCAAATCTTTTGCGGTGAGATAGAAAATACTGTCTTTGTCTACATTTCGGCTATCGGGTAAGCCTGAAGAATGGGTCAGCAGGTGCCGAATGGTGATTTTTTTGACCACTTCGGGGTGTTCAAAATCGGGAAAGTATTTCAAGATCTGATCATCGATGGACAGTTTACCTTCTTTTTCCAAAAGTAAAATGCCATAGGCGACAAAAGTTTTGGAGATTGAACCAACATTGGCGAGGGTATTGGTACTGAATTTTTCACCCGTTTTGAGGTCAGCCAACCCAAAGGATTTGGCGTACAGCACCTTTTTCCCTTTTTGGATCAAAAAACTGCCGCCGGGCTCATTGGGTTTGATGCGGGATTCAAATAGAGCATCAAGCTTGCGGCCCAATTCTTTTTTATCAACACTTTGCCCTTGGGCAAAAGGTAAAAAATGGAGCAGCAATAGGAGGAGTGACAGGGTGCGCATAGGTGGTGGATTTGAAACCTTTACAAAAAAAGCACTTTCTGACAACATAGTGGATTTTATTTGAACCACCTTAGACACCTTAGAGCATCTTAGGCTTTCTGAGGTGCCCTAAGGTGTCTAAGGTGGTTCAAATAAAAACTGCGCGAAGCGCAAAACAAATCTTTCCAGGAAATTGTGCAACTTCCGTGGGGGCAAAGCCCGTCTCAGTTCATCTACGACTAAAAGAGTATTGCCATGCTGCACAATTACCTTACGATTGCCCTGCGCAACCTGCGCAAACACAAGACCTTCAGTTTTATCAACATCATGGGGCTGGCCATCGGGATAGCCGTTTGTTTGCTGATCTTGTTGTGGGTGGCAGACGAATTGAGCTACGACCGCTGGAACGACCAATACGATCGCATTTACCGCGTTGCCGGTGAGGTGAAATTTGGCGGCTTGCACAATACTTTTGCGGTAGCTCCGGCACCAATGGCCGCAGCTTTAGCTGCAGACTTTCCAGAGGTCGAAGCAGCGGTACGTTTTCGGCAGCAGGGCTCTTTTTTGGTCAAAAGTAAAGTGCAAAACTTCAAGGAGGACAATGTGATTTTTGCGGATTCTACCTTGTTCAAAGTTTTCAGCCTAAAAATGTTGCAAGGCAATCCAGCGTTGGCTTTGAACGCGCCACAAACGATGGCCATCAGCAAATCGATGGCCGAAAAATATTTCCCTTCCGAAAATCCGCTGGGCAAAATCCTCACCCTCGACAACGACAAACGCTACAATGTAACCGGCGTATTTGCGGATATGCCCACCAATAGTCATTTCAACATGGATTTTTTCTGCTCCATGAGCACCCTGGAAGAATCGCGGGACCAAATCTGGTTGAGTTTTAATTTTCCCACCTATTATGTGTTGCGCAAAGACGCGGACCGAGCCGCATTTGAAGCAAAATTGTTTCCACATTTGCTCAAAAAATACATCGATCCCCAATTGGCCCAAATGATGGGAAAAAGTTATGCGGAATTGGAAAAAGGGGGTACGATATTAAAATTTCATCTTCAGCCCCTACAGGACATCCACCTCAAATCAGATTTTGATGAAGAACTGGCCGCCAACGGCAACATCCAATACGTATGGATTTTCGGACTGGCAGCCTTGTTTGTACTCTTGATCGCAGTGGTCAATTTTATGAACCTCTCCACCGCCCGTTCCACTTTGCGCGCACGGGAAGTTGGGGTACGCAAGGTAGTTGGCTCGCAGCGTTCGGCATTGATTGGGCAGTTTTTGAGTGAATCTCTCGTTTTGACCTTTTTTGCTGTGTTTTTGGCACTACTTCTGAGTTGGGTGGCATTGCCCTTCTTTGGGCAGATTGCGGGCAAAAAATTACTTTTCCCCTGGGTTAGTCCTTCGTTTTGGCTTTCCGTATTAGGCGGGGGTGTTTTAGTCGGTTTGCTTGCAGGGTCTTATCCGGCGCTATTCCTGTCTGGGTTTCAGCCCATCAGTGTATTGAAAGGCCGTTTTTTTGATTCCGGAAAAGGCCGCAATTTGCGCTCCAGTTTGATTGTCTTTCAGTTTTTAATCGCCATCTTTTTAATCTCTGCTTCCTTTGTCATCCGTGGCCAATTGGGTTTTATCCAAAACAAACAGCTGGGCTTCAGCCGGGATCAGGTTTTGGTGGTCAACGACGCCTATGCCCTGGATAAAAATCTTGATGCCTTCAAAAAGAACCTCAAGAACCTGCCCTTTGTACAAAATGCCACGGTGAGTGGCTTTTTGCCCATCGAATCCAATCGTTCAAATGGTTCGGTTTGTTCCACCCCCAGTTTGCGGGAAGAGACTTGTCAAATCATTCAACAATGGGACGTGGACGAAGATTATGTGCCCACCCTGGGGATGGAAATCACCAAAGGGCGCAATTTTTCTGCGGAGATGCCCGGCGATTCCAGCAACGTAATCCTCAATGAAAAAGCGGCAAAAGGATTTTTTGGTCAGGAAGACCCACTCGGGAAAATCCTTTATTTCCATGGTGATGTGGACGCTGAAGGCAAACTCAATCAAAAAGTATATACGGTGATTGGAGTAGTGAAAGACTTTCACTTTGAATCCCTGCGGCAGAACATCGAGACCCTTTGTTTGAAACTGGAGCGTAATGCTGGGAATATTTCGATTAAATTGTCGAATACCGATTTGCCCGCAGCGTTGAGCCGCGTTGAGCAGGAATGGAAAAAAGTGGCGGCGGGCGCACCATTTTCCTGGCAGTTCATGGACGAACGTTTTGACGAAATGTACCGCGCCGAACTCCGCATTGGCCGCATCTTCAATATTTTTACTGTATTGAGTTTGTTGGTCGCTTGTCTGGGTTTGTTAGGCCTTGCAGCCTTTACTGCCGAGCGGCGCACCAAAGAAATTGGCATCCGCAAGGTATTGGGTGCCACTACGCAGAGCATTATCGGGTTATTGTCCAAAGAAATTGTGCGCCTAATTCTGGTTGCAGCAATCATTGCCATCCCGATTGC
>JAIXOO010000501.1 GCA_027486765.1 Saprospiraceae bacterium | reverse complement strand
TGGATCAAGTGTAAGGAGAATGGACGGGTGACAGAGAATGGGGTGGTTTTGAGTGGAGTACAGTATCGGGATGGGTACGCGGTGGTGGAAGTGGGATCGGGGGAGTATGGGTTTGAGGCGGAGTATTGAACACCATAAGCCATTCTATTTTATTAACCTAAACCATAATATGAGAAAAGAAATTTATCTATTCAGCGGGCTTGGCGCTGATGAAAGTGTTTTTCAAAGACTGGATTTTTCAAACTACTCGACAACTTTCATCAAATGGATAGCTCCACTAGACCAAGAAACAATTGAACACTACGCCACCAGGCTGATTGAGCAAATACCAACTGCAAAACCAATTCTGATTGGCCTTTCATTCGGTGGCATAATGGCCATTGAAGTAGCCAAACAAATTGACACGACAAAGGTCATTTTGATCGCTTCTGCCAAAACCACAAAAGAAATTCCATTTTACTACCGTATGGCTGGACGAATTGGACTGCATAAATTATCGCCAGCAAGACTTTTAAAAAGCTCAAATGCCGTAACAGACTGGTTTTTTGGGGCAAAATCAAGCTTTGATAAACAACTATTAAAAGAAATTCTCCACAACACAGACCCGACTTTTTTGGAATGGGCCATTGATAAAATAGTCCATTGGACCAATCAAGAGCAGCCCGAAAATATTTTCCATATTCACGGAGCAAAGGACCGAATTTTGCCTTTGAGTTTTGTAAATTGTGATGTTATAATAAAAAGTGCGGGACACTTAATGGTGTTGAATAAGTCGGAAGAGTTGAATGAAGTACTGTTAAACCAACTGTCACCTCAAAATTAGAACATATGAAATTATCCGCTTTTTTACTATTAAACTGGCTCCTCATAGCCTGGAACACCAATGACGTCGCCCCCAAAGAAATCCTGATCAGTGGAAAAGTCAATGTGGGTATGATCAAAGAAGTGAGTTATACCATTCCTCATCGAGGGATTTTCCATTGGGGAATTAAAGCAACAAGCCCAGTTGACGCACAAGGTAATTTTGAAATTAAAATCCCTTGTGAACAAACCTCCATCGTGGCCATTGGAGGAGTAAATCAAACCAAAAAGAAATTCATCGTCAGTCCAGGAGACCACTTTACAATCAGCTTGGGTGCAGAAACGGACGAAGACTTTTCTGAAGCAAAAGGCCCGAATGAAGAGGGGCAAAAATTGTTTCAAGCTTTACCCAACCCAGGATTTGTGCAAGTTGCCGCCCGCAAGTATTTTAAGGATACGGTCATCAGTGAGATCAAATCTAAAATTGCGGTGGAAAAAGCCAAAGATCTGGAGCCCTTTTCTGTCCTGCTCAAAGCTAAAAAAATCACTTCAGCCTTTTATGAATTGGTCAAAGCCGATCGGGATTGTTATTATGCCACCATGCAGGCACAGCTTGTTTGGGTCAAACTGTTAAGGTCTGACCAAGACAAAATCAAAACCTTCTCACCAGCCCATCAAGCCTGGTTCGCTGAAACCTATCGGGAATATCCCCTTAGCAGCAAAAGCCTGATCTGTTCCTTTTGGTGGCAGGAATACGCTGACACGTACAATGATGTTTCTATTTATTTAGACAAGGACTTTGATCCAAAGCAACATGAGGAGCGGTACAAAAACGAAACCGCCCATACTTTTAAAATGCAGGAAGCACCAAAACGTTTCAATGGGGAGTTCTTGGAGTTTTTCCAGTTTTCTTATCTTTATGATGCTTGTTTGCAAAAACATTTTGAAAAGGAACTGATCGCCTTGTTCGAGCAATTCAAACAACAGTATCCTCAAAGCCCTTTTACCCAATATCTCCAACCATTAGTCGAGCCCATCGTTGAATACCATCAGGCTCAAGCGGCGGACTTCTCTGACCAATACAAATTTGTAGAAAATTACGCCAGCCTCAACTCTCTGGAAGAAGCACTCAAGCCATTTAAAGGGAAAAAATTGTACATCGACGTATGGGCAACCTGGTGTGGCCCATGCAAAGCAGAGTTTGCCCACAAAGCAGGCCTTAAAAAGCTGCTGGCTGAAAAAGGCTACGACATTTTGTACATCTCCATTGATGAGCCCAATCGGGATGAGGCCTGGAAAGGGATGATCAAGTTTTATAAACTGGAAGGCAACCACCTCCGCACCAACAAGGATTTTACCAATGATTTGGTGAAGATCTTTGATCAAGGCGGCAATTTGTCAATTCCTTGGTACCTCATTGTCAATGAAGAAGGAAAAATTGTGAATGCTGATGCTCAAAGGCCTTCCAATTTAAAGGGTTTGGAAGGGCAGTTGTAGCGGAGAAAACAATTATTGTAAATCCGAAGTGCTGATAAGTTTGCCTCAGAAGCAATGAGGAATTTTATCCGTGCTTCGGATTTTGCAAGCCCTGAACTCATTTTTCACTCAAAAATTCGCCCAACTTCCAACCCTAGTCCCAAACCTTCAAAATGCAACACATCCCCAATTTTTAAAGTATTAAGCTCCTGGTAACTTCCAGCTATCGGATTGGTGTACACTTCAACGGTATGATTTTTCAAATTGACGATCCATACTTCAGCAATGCCAGCCTCTGCGTACAAAGGCAGTTTGATTTTACGGTCTTTTTGTAGGGTGGTATCGGCCACTTCGATCAAAAAATGTACATCCTCTGGGCGTGGGTGCTGGTGGCGGTATTTATGCGGATGGAAATGAGCAATGGTTAAATCAGGCTCCGGTTCGGAGTAGTCATCAAGATGTAGTGGGTTTTGGCTTTTTACAATTGCTTTTCCGTGCAAAAGAAGCACTAATATCTCATTTAAAGCATCTACAATGCTGGCGTGAAAACTTTTAATCGGACTCATTTTCAGTATTTCTCCATGGATCAGTTCAACGCGGTCACCTGGCTCAAGTATCCCCACTTCAGCCATTTTATAATATTCGTCTACCGTAAACAGTTTTTTTTGCGTTTGAACGGCCATTTTAAGTTGTTTTTTACAAAGATAAAGCATTTGCCTTTCCCTCACAAGGTCATTTGTTGAATCGAATAAAACAGCTTGCTGCGCAGTAGGCGAATATCCATTTATTGCAACATATTGACGGAGATCATAGGGTGAAATTGGTGCAGATGGTTATCTTCGTTACAAATTTCACCCTATGTGTTCTCTCTGTATTAGTCGCTTCAAATCAAGTCAAAGCATTCTATTGGTGCTTGTTTTTGTAGGTCTTAACCTACCTGTTTTCGCTCAGATAAATCCTCCTTCTACCATTGCCAAAATGCCCGTTGACTTGGATGAGGTGATTCTCAATCTAGGGCATAACTCTACAATTGTAGATTTACGCGTTTCTGTAGATGGGAAATACCTTTGGTCAGTAGGAAATTATGGGCGTGATAAAATTTGGGACTTACAACAAGCACGCGAATTGCGTTCAATTACCCATTATTTGTCAGCAGATGGGCGTTATATGCCAAGTAGTGTGGCGCATAAATTAAGGATCCATGACAATGGAGAGTACGTTTTCGATTTGGATCTTAGTACAGGTAGACTTACGAGAATCGAACAAAAAGCTGATCGGAATTACCTATTCCCCTCCGACAATCTGGAGAGCCATATGTTCACACGCTCCCAGTTGGAGACGCTCCAGTTCAGTTTACCAAATGGAACCACCTTGTCTAGAGCTTTAAACCCTTCTTTTGTTGCTTATCGGTACTTATTCAATGCAAAAAGAAACCTCATTAGCGTATATGGGGAATTCCAGGCTGGTCGTAAAGTAATACTTTCCTTCCATGGCACCGACTACCAGGATTCTATAGCGTTAAACCTCAATCTGAATTCGAAACAATATGAATTCGAGGACTTTTGGGGATGGCCAGGGACGGATTCTTTATTGGGAAAAAACAAAAATGGAGAGGTGTTCATCTTTCATCCGCTGAAAAAAGACCCAATATTCCGCCCCTTCGATTCCAGTAGAAAAATCAACAACCTTGTTTTTAGCCCCAATCAAGAGGTTTATGCCCTAGCATTGAAGGACAATGGAGCCGTAGAAATTCGTAATGTTAAGGATAAATCGCTGGTTTTGAAGCGCTACTTCGCGACTAGTAGAATCTCTAAACTTGTCTTCACCCCTTCAGGGGAAAATTTACTTTTTTCAGATGGCAACATCATTTGGAATTGGGATTTAAAAGCAGACACTGTACTGCAATTCGGTGATTTTTACGAAGTCAACTCTAATTACAATACCCATACGGAGACAAATATCCTGCCATCGGGAAAGATCGTGCTAAAGATCCCTACTTTCGAACCCGGCTACAGCTATAAAATTGTTGATTTGCACCAAGGTTTGGTTCACTACAAGGAGGCAGTCTCAGGATTTGGCAACCTTGTCAAAAAAGGAGATCGGTTTTTGCTTGATGGAACAGAAGGAAATTACCTTGATTTACTAACTGAACAAACATTTCTTTTACCGTCGTGGGCGTCTCCATTTTGGGCCGTTACTCCTACGTATAAAGGTGATCGGTGGGCTGTCATTAAGAATGAGAATGAGTTGGTGATGTGGGACCAAAATCAAGGAAAAGTACTTTTTTCAAAAACAGGAAAATCTCGATTTTACCAGGCTGTTATAGATAAACGGGATAGCTTGATTGCTTTAAATGAAAAAAATCAGGTTTTGGTATTGGATGCAAAAACTGGCCAGGATAAAGCCATCATTCCCATAAAAGCAGATAGCCCCTATAAACTGATACTGAAATTTTCGGCCGATTCCCGCTATCTTTTTATTACCAACACCGATGATATCTACATCACTATTTGGGACATGAAAAGCAATTCCCTATTCAGGAAAATCACCATGGAATATAGTGATTTTTTTCTCTTTAATGCTACCAACGATAGCCAAATTCTGTTTGGGCTCAGGGCTAGGTCTCTGGTTGCCTACAATCAACAAGGCAAAGAACTCTACAACCTCAATCTAAGGGTTGATGGCCTGACTGCGGAATATTTTCCGGCAGATAAACTGATTCTGGTAGCATCCAGAGACGGACGAATTTTCCAAATTGATGCCCAATCGGGAGTTTTACTCAAAACACTTTATCTAGGCAAGAGCCATCAGTGGGTAAGCATTGACCAAAAACAACAATTTGAAACCTCCAAAGGAGCCGCACATTATGTACATTACCGTACCAAAGCTGGAGGTATCGGATATTTTTCGGATCAAAAAAAATCAACAGAAGATGCTGGATCAGAGCCATTCCCTCCTTTACTTAAGCCCCTCAAAATAAGTAAGCTTCCTCCATCAACGGTAAAGCCTGGAGCATCTTCAGTTGCGTCTTTCAATCCAATGGTTTTGGTTAATTCAATTTTAAAAACTCAGCTCAAGGACGAAAATGCTCCCAGCATAAACGCATCAAAGATTCAGGTTAGTAAACTCCCCATTTATGACCCTATTATTCATGCTGTTTACACCAAAGGTGATCAGTACATCATCATTCAGGAAAACTCCGGGCAAATTACCATTCTCGAGAACGCAACGATGCGATGGCTAAAAACCATAAAATTGGAAAAGCCATCTTCGGTGAAAGCGGTTGTATCCAAAGATGGCCATTTTTTGGCTTGTTTGGATGGAAACCAATCTATTCACCTGTATAACATTCATACCGGAATATTGGTCCAAAAACGAACCCTCGAAATGGCTTCAATCACTTCTTTGGCCATCAGTGCAAATGGTCAAACCTTGGCGGCAGGGTCTTTAGAAGGGCTCATTTATTTGTTCAATACCTCCGACCTCAATTCATTTAAAATCATTCGCCCATCCAGTGGCAAAATCCTTACCATGTCTTTTGACGGGCAAAAGGATCAAATGGCTTGTGCAGATTTTTATGCAAATGTATTTTTATACGATTTAGCTTCCCTGGAAAAAATACCACAACCCCAATTGCTCGGAAACTACAGTAATTATGGGGTAATTGATCAGATTGAGTTTTATCCTGATTCCTGCCACCTGATCCTCAGAGCAAGGGAAGGAATCCTCTCCATACAATATGCAAAAACCGATAACCCCTTTAAGGATTTTGTGATCACTACCCGAGCACGTTGGATGCATATAGACCCCTCTGCCCCTCATCGTTTTTACTACCACGGTGAGTCACAAAGAGGCTATCGATGGAAAGTTTTTGACCTGACAACCTCATCTAATGTAGATTCTATTGGAAGCTTTAACTTCATCCGTGCACTATCCGGGGATGGAAAACAGGCATTGACTACTTTGGGTTATGCCTCTCCATACATCGCAGTCTACAATTTCGAAAGTCGTAAAGAAAAAATGATAACTTCTACCCGAGTGCCAATCTATAATTGGGATTTGGCTAATGATACAATGTATTATCAAGTGAGTTATCAGATTCACCGGGTTGATCTACAGTCAGCAAAATCTGAACAGATTAGCGACAAGCATGTCCATGGGCATTTTTTAAATGAGGGAGGGAAATTTAGTTTTGTAGGCGATTACCTGGGGAGTCCACCATTAACCGGTAAAAAAATCTTCGGTGATACCAACTATATCTGGAAATTATCTGGCATTTCAGGATTGAACACAGTATCCAAAAATGGTTTATACCTTGCTTGTTTATGGCGCAATAAAGACACTGCATATGTCTATTCGACACGGGATTTAAAAGTAGTACATCGCCTGCCACTACCCAAAGTAGAGACTGGAAACAGAATAGGCATCTCCAATAACGGCCAATACCTGGCCATTGGCAACGAAGGAGCTAAGCTCCGAGTGTATGACTTGTTGAGTAAAAAAATACTGTTCACAAGTGATTACCTCACGAGTTACCCCAATTTTTCTTTAGACAATAGTGCTGTAATTTTTTTTGATGGCAAAAATGGAATGGCCTATGACCTGAAAAGCGCCAAATTACTGCAACTGGCCACTCAAAGTCCACAGCTGAAATTTGTCCACTCTTTGAGTTCAAATGGTCGGTTTGCCATCCTATTTTCAAGGGATAACTTGTCGCAACTTTGGGATTTGAAGAAAGGTATTCCCCTTGGTGATTTTTATTTTATGGACGACGAGCGATCGCTTGCAGCTTGGGCTTTTATAGCTGTTGATGGGCGTTTTGACGGTAATTCAGAGGGGCTTAAAAAAATGTACCTGATAGATGAAAATACCTTAAAATCCAAAGATCTGAATCTTGATCTTAAGGCAGGATACACTCCTGGTTTGTTGGGTCAATTGACAAAATAATCTTTTCCATTTAAAGTATTACAAATGAATACCTCTCGAATTTTTTTGTGCTGCTTGCTGCTTTTTTTTTCCAGTTTATTAACCGCTCAAAATAATTCTGCTCAGCTGTCTGGCGAAGTTGCGGCCATTTTACCCGATTTTGGTTTACCTGCGGGCACCAGTAGTGAGTTGATCTTTGCCAAAGATGGCAGGTCTTTGGTCGGATGGAACTATAACTCGCTGACCATTTGGGATTTAGCTTCTAGACGGGTTCGGCACCTCATTCGAGAGAAGGACCTGAATGAAATGGAACGAATCATCTGTACCGATGATCCCAAAACTATTCATATCTTTTTTAAGCAACAATTCTCTTCACAAAATCCGCTCAATAACACTTACTGGTCGGTCGATGTTCAAACGGGTAAAATCAGTCGAACCCCTAAAGACCCCAAAAAAGGTATTCTCCCCAATCAATTAACCAATACTAGCCAGGATTTGGCTAAAAGTCCCGATTTTTTAGATAAAAACTTCGCAGAACGGGATAAACACTTGGTTGTATCAAGTCCGCAAGGATCTTTTGTGGCGTTGTCCTATAAAGATTCTCTAGAACTGTGGAACCAACAAACCCAGCAGTTGATCTACAAAAGAGGGATAAGTAACATACACGATTTAACTTTCGATGCCTTAGGAAAACAATTGGCGCTCAGCACTAGCAGTGGTGTCCTGGTCATGGAGGTGAATACAGGTGAAGTTACCGCAGAATTTGAAGCTCATCAGGGTAATTTAGACGCCTATGACCCCTTGATACTTGAGTCTGGTGATGTGGTATTTAAGGCTGGTGCTTTTCAGGATCAAGACAAATATTTGGTTTCCGTGTTTAACTTGCCCAACGCGAAACAAAAACATAGTTACATCTACGGAGTCCATACGTTGTTTTCCAATGGAGGTGGTTTTTACTCCACTTTTTTCAATGGGTCTCAAAACGTCATAAACGACGACACAGGCAACATTTTTTATACCCAAAGTGGGAATCAAGATATGTGGACCCGATTGAGTAAAAACAAAAAATACCTGGTTATGATTGAGCGCAAAGGAAATAACTTAGTCATCTGGGACAACCAACTTCAACAAGCCAAACACCGAATTAATGGAAGTACGCCATATATTCATGCTCGATTCGATGAAAGAGATAGTCTTTTTATTGCCCACAACAGCCGCGAAATAGAAGTTTACGCTCTGGGAAGTGGAAAAAAAATCCTTAGTATTCCCCTCAAAAAAGAAGTAAATTCCAACTTCACTTTCCATTTTTCGGCCAACTCTCGTTACCTGGCCTATATTAATACTGACATTAAAATTTCAGTCTGGGACCTGAAAACCCAGCAAGAAACCGTACTCCCTATCAAAGTAGGAAGAATCATTGGGGTATCGGATGTAAGCAACAAAATTGCTGTTTTTGAAATGGACAATCAGGTTTCACTTTATCAAATTAAAGATGGAGTGCGCCTCTTCTCAATTGATCTGGACTTGGGCTACGATAAAAAGAACGGGCGTTATTTTCCTGAAATAGAAAAAATTGTAGTTGCTACGCAAGAAGCTAAAATTCATGTGCTGGACGCCCGGAAAGGGGTCAAACTTATGACCATATATCCCAGTTCAAATAACGAATGGTTTGCTCTGGCTGAAGATGGTATTCATTTTGAGACCAGTAAAAATGGCCTGCATCAGGTAGACTATCGCACTGCAAGTGGAGAAATTAAAACCTTTACTAAAATAGATACAACGTATTACAAGGCAGGCATGGTGCAGTCTGTATTCAAAGGTTTGCCGCTGAAACAGGTAGTACGCACTTTCCCAAGCTCCACCTGGACGCCTGCTCAAGCTACCTTGAATTACCTCAAGTGGTTTTGGGAGCTGAGCACCCCGATTGTGCTTGCTCCTGAAACTAATGCACAAAGTCCTAGCCTTCCATTCGTAAAATATGGGGATTTTCATTTTTTAGGAGAAGAACGTTTGTTAGGAGAAGGTGATGGAACGGCCCAAATCCTGGAAGCTGGTAGTTTGAGAACACTCGTTACCTTGAAAACCATTCCAGTTGAGTCCAAAATCAGTAAAGACCAACGCTATTGGGTGTTCACCCAAAATGATCGCCAAATTTGCGTATGGGATTTTCCAACATTACATTCAATTAAAACCTTGAGTTTAGAGGATGTACTGATTTCCTCGCTGGCCATAAGCCCAGATAGCCGGTATGTTTTGGCTGGCTGTACCGATGGCAAAATACGTCGCTACAGCCTCCCGGACTTAAAAGAAGAACCAGCCTGGAATATTGGAAAATTCAATATTTCGAAATTGGTGTACAGCAACAAAGGCTCACAAATACTGGTGATTGACGAGGCTAACAGAGCTCGTCTGTATACGTTTGACTCAGCTCAACCTCGACTACAATACAGCATTCAGCTTCCGGCGCGGATAAATCATTGTCAATTTAATGCAGATGACACTTTTTTAATGCTTTATTCCAGTCAAAAGGGTCATTGCTGGGTATACGATCTAAAAACCAGAAAGCTGGTTTTTCAACAGGCGCTTAATTTTGGTATGTATATAAAAAATGCAGCATATTTTGATTCTAAAGATCCAAATATTTTGTACTGCCAGGAAGTTTTCAAATTATTTAAGCTAAACCTAAAAACAGGAGAACCCCTCGATTCGCTAGACAATGTCTACCGTATTTTCGATTATCACCCCTCTAAAAAGCAACTATTATTGAGAGAATCCAGCGATGAAAAAGTACTTTTCAATTTAGATTCCTGGCAAAAAACCAACTTTCAGTCTCCCTCTATTACCAATCAAAGAATCTTTTTTTTAGGTGACGATCTAAAAAAAATCTATTATTATGACCACTATGATTCTGGTGTTTATCGCGAATATGATTGGACCAAAAACGAAATCACCGCAAGCCTGGACAGCAAAGTTTATGAGCAAAAAATCCCCAGTAGTCCCAGTAAATATGCGGTAATTTTAAAAAAAGATTCCGTTCAAATCTTTGACAACGAAACCAAGCAAGTGATCAAAAACCTCTTATGGCCCAGAACGATGCCAAAACGTATGAACATTTCAAAATTAGGACGCTATTTGGCTTACCCTCTTGAATCGTCAAATAACACAGAATTATTTGACCTCCAACAGAATAAGGTGATTCACACCTTGCCCTTTGCAGCAAGTAGTTATTTCTTTTCTTCGCAAGACCAATACCTCTTTGTCATTAATCCTGCTGATAAACAAGTGCAAATAGTTGAAATCGCTACGTTGCAGCACAAAGGCAGTATACCACGAGGATTCGACGACGGCGCTCAAATCATTCCCAGTAGTGCCTACAACAACATAAAAGTATTATTCTACCCCGGTCATTCCGCTTATCAATTCATCAACCTAAAAACAGGACAAAGTTTGGGCATTTTCTATTTTTTGTTGTCTGCCAAAAATAAACCCGGTTGGGGATTCATTGCAAAGGATGGTCGTTTTGATGGAAGCCCGGAAGTGCTTCAGCAATTTTATTATTCCGATGAAAAAAAAATGCGCACGCTATCCGTGGATTACAAAAACAACCCCAAATACCAACCAGGCTTGCTACAAAAACTACTAGAATAATGTGTGATTGAATGTTACATTAAAACAACCTATTTTTGATCAGGCTCGATTGCCAGAGCAAACCAATCGTCACCTCAAAATTAGAATAGATGAAATTATCCGCTTTTTTATTGCTAAACTGGCTCCTGTTGGCCTGGAACACCAATGACGTCGCCCCCAAAGAAGTTCTGATCACCGGAAAAGTCAATGTGGCTACCATCAAAGAAGTGAGTTATACCATTCCCCATCGAGGGATTTTCCATTGGAGCTTTAAAGCAACAAGCCCAGTTGATCCCCAGGGAAATTTTCAGATAAAAATTCCTTGTGAACAAACATCCACTGTGACCATTGGCGGGGCAGACCAAACCAAAAAGATATTCATTGTTAGTCCGGGGGATCACTTAACGCTAAACCTCGGTTCCGAAAAAGACGAAGATTTTTTTGAAGCAAAAGGCCCAAATGAGGAGGGACAAAAATTATTCCGGGCCCTGCCTAACCCAGGATTTGTGGAGATCGCCGCTCGCAAGTATTTAAAGGACACGGT
>JAIXOO010000439.1 GCA_027486765.1 Saprospiraceae bacterium | reverse complement strand
TCTATTTTGATGGCCTTTTTGGCCTGCATTACCTCCCAGGTGGAATTGCCCACAATGGCCACAACATCCGGGAAATTCAGGGTATCAAAAAACTGTTTTTCGTAATCGGCATTCATTACCTTGATGGGGAAAATGGCTTTGATGCCGGGCATGTTACGCGCCGCAGAATCGTCAAAAGACTTCAATTTCAAGCCAAAGGCCGGTGGATGGATGATCATGGCGATCAACATACCTTCTTTGCGCTGATCTATCCCAAATAGGGGCTTTCCAGTGATGATTTTGCTGGCATCTACATTTTTGCGAGAGCTGCCAATGATTTGGAAATCTTTGACCGCTTTCAAAGCGACTTCCTTGGGAACTGGAATTTTGGCCGCTACCGAAGCCATTTCGCCGTAAGTGGCCGATTTTCCACTGGCTTTGTGGGACAATACACCGGCAGCCGTGCTAATTTCAGCTACAGGTACTCCCCAGCTTTGGGCCGCTGCTTCTCTGAGCATTTGGCGAGCCGAAGCACCAGCCATCCGCAAGGTTTGCCAGCTTTGGCGAATGCCCTGGCTGCCGCCGATGAATTGGCGGGTGTACAGCGCTGTGTTCAAAGGTGCTTGTTCTACCACCACATTTTTCCAATCTACGTCCAGTTCTTCCGCCACGATCATTGGCATGGAAGTCTTGACATTTTGTCCTCCTTCGGGGTTGGGTGCCATGATCGTGACGGTTCCATTGTCGGCAATACTCAGGAACCCGTTGAATTTGTACCAGGCTTTGGCGGAACTTGCTGGTACTATGGTTGCGGTAGAACTTTGACAAGAGGTCAGCCATTCAAAGCCCAGCATCATGCCACCACCTGCAAGTACAGTAGATTTTAAAAAGGAGCGTCTGCCGTTAGTGGTTTTTACTGTTGTCATGGTGGAGAGATTTGCTTGCAATTTAGGGCTTTTAATACTCAGATAATGGCTTTTCAATTTCTCCTTGGTCATTGTTCAGCCGCTTTCTATCGATCTGGGGGCATTTGGAACTAACCTTACAAAGGTCTTCAGATTTTCTCACCTCTCTAGTATACAAACTACGGTATGTTCTACCATTTTTACTGATTAAAAGCCAGGTTTCGTTATCGCATTGGGGAACTCCCTAAATTTGCAAGAGAAAACAACAATGACATGGAAGGGACCTTCAGATTTGAAACCATCAGTTCATACAATGACTTAAACAACCACAAGACCTTGCACCCTTTGGTGAGTGTCATTGATCTTTCCAAAGCGAAGCCTAGATCTTGGGGCGGGGCAAAAAGCATCAAAATTTACTATGGCTTTTATTGTATTTTTTTGAAAGAAGTAAAATGTGGCGACTTAAAATACGGTCGAAATTACTACGACTATCAGGAAGGCACCCTGGTTTTTATTGCCCCGGGGCAAGTGACAGAAATAGAAAACAGCGGCGAAGTGTACCAACCGATGGGGCATGCCCTGGTCTTTCATCCCGACTTGATTCGAGGAACCGCCCTGGCCAAAACCATCGATGCTTACAATTTTTTCAGCTACCAATCCAACGAAGCCCTGCACTTGTCCGACCGGGAACGACAGATTGTGATGGACTGTTTTTCAAAAATAGAGTTCGAACTGCAACAAACCGTTGACAAGCATAGTAAAAAACTGATTGCCTCCAATATTGAGTTGTTCCTGAATTATTGCGAACGTTTTTATGACCGCCAATTCATCACCAGAGACAATGCGAATAAGGGGATTTTGGAAAAATTTGAAGACTTGCTGAATGGTTATTTCTTATCGGACAAACCCCAACTCATTGGCCTGCCTTCAGTGGCTTATTTTGCCAATGAGCTACACCTATCGGCCAATTATTTTGGCGATTTAATCAAAAAAGAAACCGGGCAATCCGCCAAAGAATACGTTCAAGGCAAAATTATTGAGGTAGCTAAAAACAAGGTATTTCACAGCGATAAAACCGTGAATGAAATTGCATTTGAAATGGGTTTCAAATACCCGCAGCACTTTACGAGGTTGTTCAAACAGCGGGTAGGACATACCCCAAATGAGTACAGGAATTTGAACTAGTTATTTTTTTCGCCACAAAGACACAAAGGAACAAAGTGCCTTTCTGCTGAAAAACCAATCAAAATCTATGAAAAACACAATCTTCACGCTAGGCTTATTTTTCTTGTGCATAGCCTCAACCATTGCACAATCCCCCACTGAGGAACAAAAAATCATCCAACTGTCCAAAGACAAATGGCAATGGATGGCCGACAAAAATGTGGACAAACTCGAACCACTTTTTGACGACAAAGCAAAATTTGTCCACATGAGTGGCACTTGGAAAAAGGCTGAGGAGCTTGAGATCATCAAAACGGGGAGCATTTGGTACAAGGAAGCCAAAGTCCACGATACGGCTGTAGAAATTTCCGGGAAAACGGCCATCGTCTGGAACCGGATTACCCTGGTAGCGATGGTCCGGGGAAATGAGGCCATCACTGAATTTACTGTCACCGAAGTTTACCAAAAACAAGGTAAGAATTGGAAAATGTTGGCGCTGACTTTTAGCAGTGTGCGGGACACGCATCAGATTAAAAAATAAGCTTGAACAACAGCCAAAAATAAAAAGATCATCAAGCAGGTTATTCCGATTGATGATCTTTTTTATTTTCAATGAAGACCCTATCCTGATTAAATACCACGTGATTGTAGGGTAGCCCTCAACTTAAAGGCCTTTTCAATCACGTTCAGTCTTGCCTTCCGGGGATCGGGTTTGCCAACTACCTTACCACTCAACTCAACATCAAGAATCTCTTCTTTCTGGGTAGTGTAAAGCGGCCACACTGGCAGCCCCTTGCCATTTGGATTGCCCGTTTTTGCGAAATTTGCCCAGTAGGTATTCATGGTATTAGCCAGCTCTTTCTCATCCGCTGTTGCCTCAGCAGGTGCGCCCCAGCGGGCATTGAGTGTGTTGAATACAAAGGAGACATCAGATCCGTGACCGGCACCATACCGCGCCCGCGCCTGCATTGCGGCAGGGACGTAACCGAATTGAAATAGATAGGCGGGTGCACCTTTGGCTACAAAAGCCCTGGCCGTCATCCGTCCTGGTTCGCCCCACGCCCAGTCGGTGTTAAACTTGGTGATTACTTCAGCGAATTCTTTATCACCATTGGGATCAAAGGCCGCTTTAGCCTCAGCTTCAAATTCTCCAAAAAGGGAAAACAGGGCTTCCTTTGAAGTGCTGGTATTGACAAAGGGTCCGCCTATTTCCGCACTACAATTCCCGATGATGATGGGAATACCAGGCTGCCGTCCGGCTTTGTAGGCGCTCTCCGCTGTTTCTACCACCAGTTTACCATCGAGGATCGGACCGGAGTAGGTACGAGGACCTCCCTGGCCATCCGTTTCCTGACCTCCATCCACAATCTGCTCAACGCTCAGTGCGCGGAGTTTAGCCAATCCGGCTGCGTCAGTGCTCTCAATCTTATGTTTACGCGCAAAATTTATCCCAATTGTTTCTGCCGAAACCGAATATAATGGATCTGCATTCTCCTGACGCATTGGTCTGCCAGTAAGCACACCATCACGGCCACCACCCGACTCACTGATCACCTTATGGAAAAGACCTTTTGCAGCGGGTATGCTTAATAGTGAATGGACAGAAACTCCCCCTGCTGAAAACCCGAAAATGGTCACGTTCTTCGGATCGCCCCCAAATGCGGCAATGTTCTTTTGAATCCACTTCAGGGCGGCAATCTGGTCCATATAGGCGTAACTGCCCTTGAACTCTTCGGGGTGTTCCTGGCTCAATGCAGGAAAGGCAAAATGACCGAGTCGACCAAGCCGGTAATTGATGGTCATCAGGATAACGCCTTGTTTGACAAATGCAGTTCCTGCCGTGCCGGGGCCGGAGCCGCTACCTCCTACAAAAGCGCCTCCGTGAATCCAAACCATCACTGGCAATTTTGATTTTTTTGTGGCTTTAGCGGGTGCCCACAAGTTGAGAAAAAGACAATCTTCGGAAGTCGTCGCAGTGGAACCTGGAAAAGTTCGTTGTGGGCAATCCGCACAGAACTTGGTGGCATCCAGAACGCCTTTCCATGGGCTTACGGGCTGTGGTGGGCGCCAGCGGAATTCACCAACTGGTGGGGCTGCGTAAGGAATGCCTTTGAAGACAGTAGCATCACCTTCGATTACTCCTCGCACCATACCGGTAGCAGTTTTCACTTCTGGTGAGGTCTGTTGAGGTGTTTGAGCATACGTAAGGCTATTGATGACTAAAAGCAAAAAAATTGCGATCGATGTTTTTTTCATTTTCAGCTTGTTTTCGTTTTGCTATTGTGGTGTGGATTAAGGGGTCATCAACTTGGTAAAAGACAAAGAGCCCATCTTCCAGGAACCATTTTCTTTCACATACACCTCAGTCACCATGAATGGGTTGGTCACTTCATTGCCGCCAACCACAGCCAAGAGTGTTATCCGATTTAACAGGATAGCCGTATTTTCAATGATTTGAACAGACACTTCATGAATGTCTGCCTTCTTGTAATGAATTCCTCCACTACCAATAATATTGAGTTCCCGTTCTTTACCCCAGGATCCGCCCATATGCACAAAAACAGATTTTTCATCGAACAGATCTTTCAGTTTTTCTACATTTTTATCGGCCATCCATTGCCATTTCTCTTTGGAAAGGTTAATGATTTCCTGCTCTGCTGTGTTTTGTGCGAGGACACCTTCAACGCTTAAGACCGTAAGTACCATTGCAAGAATTGATGCTTTCATAGAGTTGTTTTATTGATAGATTATCATGGTGCAAAGGTGCCCTGATTTCAGTTCTACGGTGGTATACAAACTACTGGTTTGTCTACCACTTTCACTGATTCGGCTCAGCTGCGTTCGAAGTCGCGGGGAGAACCCTTAAGTTTGATTGAAATTTTAAAAAACAACTTTCAATAAAAGATGCAAAAAGTTAAACTGAACAATGACATTGAAATGCCTATACTTGGGTTTGGGGTTTTTCAGGTAAGCGACCTGGAAGAATGTGAAAGAAGTGTAATGGATGCCCTCAGCGTCGGCTATCGTTTGATTGACACGGCTGCTTCTTACGGCAATGAAGAGGCGGTTGGCAAAGCGATCAAAAATAGTGATGTCTCAAGGGAAGAGCTCTTTATCACCACCAAGCTTTGGATTCAGTCAAATGGGTATGAAGGCACCAAAAGGGCTTTTGACCATTCAATGAAACAATTGCAACTGGATTATTTGGACTTGTACCTGATGCACCAACCCTTTGGGGATGTGTACGGCTCCTGGCGAGCCATGCAGGAATTGTACAAAGAAGGGAGAATTAGAGCAATTGGGGTAAGCAATTTTTATCCTGATCGGCTGATTGACTTGATTGTGCACAATGAAATCACACCTGTGGTCAATCAGATTGAAACACACCCATTTAACCAGCAAATTGAGACCCAGAATTTCTCGCAGGAAAATGGGGTACAGATTGAATCCTGGAGTCCCTTTGCTGAAGGTAAAAATGACCTCTTTCACAATGAGTTGTTGCTGTCAATTGGGAAGAAGTACGATAAAACGATTGCCCAGGTTGTTCTTCGCTGGCTTACCCAGCGAGGCATTGTAGCCATCCCAAAGTCAGTTCACAAGGAAAGAATGGAGGAGAATTTTAATATTTTCGATTTTGAACTGAGTCTTGAAGACTTGGAAGCCATTAAAATACTGGACACAAAGACAAGTAGCTTCTTTGATCATCGGGATCCCAAAATGGTAAAATGGTTGGGGGGCTATAAGGTTGGACTTTAGGGTTTAAAAATCGATGACCGGCAAATAAGGTTACCTGAAACGCTCTCAATTTCGTTTCACATCCTATATTTGTTCATCTCCTCCATTTCAAAAATCGCAAAAATGAAAAAACCTACCTATCGCACCCCCTTACTGTTTTTATTCATCTGCACTCTTTTGTGCGCACAACTCAGTGCCGCCGCCGCCAAAGAATACACACTGGTCATAGAAGCTTATGATTGGGGGCCCAACGCCAGTAAAGCCATTGTTGGCGTGGATAGCCCAATAAAAACGGTTGACCATAAAGATTACACCGTATCTGCCACCCGTTTTTCTTCCTGCGTAGAAATTCCCGCTGCACAGGCCTCCGGGAGCAGGTCGGTCGTTTTTGCCTATGTTTCGGACCAACAAGGCAAGCGGGTAGCCGAAGGGAATTTCGTGACCCTGGTTTTGGCCGTGGCTCCCAACCTGCCCATTGCCTCACCCATTTTTTATGCTCAAAACCCAAAATGCCGGGGCAACAACTGGATTGAGTACAAACTGAACATCAAAGACAACAAAAGCAATCAGGTTTGGGACAAAGAGAAAAACCGCATCATTCCGCTGATGGATCAATTTGACCTGAGTGGAAAATACAAAGTGGACGACAGCATTACCCTGTCGTATGCCGTGTACGCACCCAAGGTAAGAGCCGCCAAGTCTCCCCTCATCATTTGGCTGCACGGTGGCGGCGAAGGTGGAAGCGATCCCAGCATCGCCATCATTGGCAACAAGGTGGTCAACTATGCTTCACCCGAGATCCAGAGCTACTTTGGTGCAGCCTATGTTCTGGCACCGCAATGCCCGGGTGCCTGGATGCACAACAAAAAAGGGGTAATCACCCATGGCCAGGAAGATGATATGTACAATCAGGGTTTGCTGGCCATGATCAAAAACTTTGTGCGTACCCATCCCGAGATTGATCAAAGTCGCATTTACGTAGGTGGCTGTTCCAATGGTGGTTACATGGCCTTGAGGCTGATTCTGGCTGATCCTGGTTATTTTGCCGCAGGCTACATCAGCGCCTTGGCCTATCAGTCAGAGTACATCACTGATCAGCAAATCAACAGCATTCGCAAGGTTCCCATGTGGTTTGTGCATGCCAAAGACGATGGGGTAACCATTCCAGAAAAAACGGTGGTACCAGTTTACAAACGTCTAAAAGCGGCGGGGGCTCCTGTTCACTTTTCCTTTTATGACCATGTTACAGATTTGAGTGGCTTTTACGGTGGTGAAAACTACCACTTCAATGGCCACTGGTCCTGGATTTATTCACATAGCAACCACGCCAAACTAGACTTTGATGGCTATCCGGTCAAAATCAAGGGTAAACCGGTGACGATCATGGAATGGATGGCGGCGCAGAAGAAGTAAAAATTTCTTTTTTGAGTGACGAGTTCCGAATACATGACTTACGAGTTTTGAAGTAAGGGCAGAGTTTTGAAGTGGGCTACCGCAGCGACTTAGAATTGGCCTTATTCTAAGTCGCTGCGGTAGCCCACTTCAAAACTCGTAAGTCATGTATTCGGAACTCGTCACTCAAAAAAGCCATATGGAAAAATCATTACACATCACCTCAATTACTTGATAATCAAATATCTTCTAGTTTAATATTTCAAATAAAAAAACTCATTCACCCGCGCCTCTCCCCTACTCTTGCTTTGCGCCTCATTCGCCCGCAATTCCACCCGCCGGATTTTCCCACTGATCGTTTTGGGTAGGGCATCCACAAACTCAATGATGCGGGGGATTTTATAGGCTGCCAAGTTCTGTTCACAGTGCACAAATAAAGCCTCCGCCAGCGCTTGATCTCCCACCAATTCCGGCCGCAGCAACACAAAAGCCTTCACCGCAAAGCCCCTTAATTCGTGTGGGCTGGCCACTACGGCAGTTTCCACCACTGCATCGTGCTCGATCAATACACTTTCCACCTCAAAAGGCCCAATCCGAAAGTCGGAAGCCTTGATCACATCGTCGTCGCGACCCACAAACCAGATGTAACCCTCGTCGTCTTTGTAGGCTTTGTCACCGGTGTAATACAAACCGTGCTGAAATACTTTGGCCTTGCGTTCGGGTTCGCCCAAGTACTCCAGGAATACGCCATTTTTTCGTCCACCGTCCATACGGATACAAATGCTGCCTTCCTCAAAAGGTGGCTGCTCAACCCCTTCTTCATCAGCAATCACGATGTCGTACAAAAAGGTAGCTTTGCCCATCGAACCGTATTTGACCACATTACCGGGCATATTGGCCACCAGACAGGTCGTTTCCGTTTGGCCATAGCCATCGCGAATGAGGATACCCGTACCCTTCTGCCATTTTTCGATGATCTCGGCATTGAGGGGTTCGCCAGCTGCGACACATTGCCGGAATTTGAATTGATAACCGGAAAAATCTTCCAGAATCATCATGCGCAATACCGTAGGTGGGGCACAAAAGGTGGTGACTTGGTATTTTTCGATGGTTTTTAATTGTTCTTTTGCATCAAACTTATCAACCTGATTGGCAAAAATGGTCGCCCCCATGTTCCAGGGTGCAAAGAAGCTGCTCCAGGCAAATTTGGCCCAGCCCGGCGCGGAAATGTTGTAGTGGATGTCGCCATAACGCATGCCCACCCAGGCAGCAGTACTCAAGTGACCGAAGGGGTAAGTGAAATGGGTGTGGATCACAATTTTAGGCAGGCCCGTGGTGCCCGAGGTAAAAAAGTAAAACAGGTGGTCATCGGGGCGGGTTTGAGCGGCGGGGGCATCCTCCCCTTCCTGCGCGATCACCTCGATGGAATGCCAACCAGCCCGACTGCCATCCACTACTATTTTCACTTTGACCTCCCGGCCCAGCATTTTTTCCGCAGCTTCTATTTTCGCAGCATTGGCCAGATCGGCGATGACTACCTCGGGGAAAATAGTTTGAAACCGGTAGGCGATGTCTTTTTCAATCAGGTTGTTCGCTGCCGGGATGAGGATCAAACCTCCTTTGATGGCGGCCAGAGTGGCGATCCAGTTGGCGGGGTCAAGCGGCAATTGGGTGTAAATGCAGCTTCCTTGCTGCACGCCGTGTTTTTGGAGGAAGTTCAGGAATTGATTGGCGGTGGCGTAGATGCTTTTGAAGGTGTAGCGTTTTTCTTTTTCGTTGTGCCGCCAGATGAGGGCTTCGGCGTCGGGGTGTGGTTCCAGGTTTAGTGGGCAAAATACGTCCATGACCCAATTGAAGGTTGCGGGTTGTTCCAGTTCCAGTGTTTGCAGGCCCTGGACTTGTTCATTGGTTATGGCTTCGCGTACTGATTTGAAGTAGGTTTTGATGTCCATTTTGCAATTTTCTAGTTGAAAGCAAAATGAAGGTACAGAAAAATCAGAAAGCTTTATGGTGTTTTTTGCAATCCCTTGCTGGATTGAAACTGCACACAAATAGCCCCAAATCATCTAC
>JAIXOO010000050.1 GCA_027486765.1 Saprospiraceae bacterium | reverse complement strand
TAGAGCGTATCTCAAAACTCAGAGTTGACATAATGGTTGATAAATGAGATATTTAGGTCCAAAAAGATGGACTTAACAGATATCCAATGGGCAAAACTAGAACCAATATATGAAAAGCCCTATGCTGGCACGGGTCGTCCTCGTCAGGATGCCCGTCAGGTGTTGAATGGGATATTGTGGGTTTTACGAACGGGCGCGCCCTGGAAAGATATGCCTCGTCGTTATCCTCCCTATCAAACCTGTCATCGCCATTTTCAAGAATGGACCGAGGAAGGGGTTTTTAGCTTGGCTTTGCAAACCCTGGCCGAAGATTTACTAGAGCGAGGTCAAATAGATGTTCAGGAATGCTTTATCGATGGTTCGTTTGCGCCGTCAAAAAAAGGGGCCCAGGCGTTGGAAAAACTAAGCGGGGCAAGGGGACCAAGATCATGGCCATTGCAGACGCTGCTGGTCTTCCAATCTCCATTGATACGCATGCTGCTAGTCCCCACGAAGTAACTTTGGTTGAGCAAACTTTAGAAGCACGCTTCCTGGAAGTGCTTCCTGAAAAGCTCATTGGAGATCGTGCCTATGATTCTGATCCTTTGGACGAGTATCTTTTAGAAGAATATGGAGTGGAAATGATTGCGCCTCATCGCTCCAATCGCAAGAAAAAAAGAACCCAAGATGGTCGGAAACTGCGTCGATATAAAAAAAGGTGGAAAATTGAGAGACTCTTTGCATGGATTCAAAATTTTCGCCGATGCATTGTTCGATATGAATACTATCAAGCCAATTTCGAAGCTTTTTTAAGGCTTGCTTGTATTATTATTTTACTCAGGCAGTTTTGAGATAGCTTCTACTAAAAATTTAGTCGTATTAGGAAATAGAGAAATAGAAATATTGAACTTACCTTCCTTGACTTTATACAAGAAGGTGTCATATCAAGGTGATTTTTTAAAGTTTTTAAATGGTGGTCAATTTTATATCAGTAGTGGAAAATTATATGATCTATCAACAAACAAGCAACTTACAGTCATAAACCTACCTGAGTTTATACGTCCATATGCAAATTCACCTTTAATTAGCCCTGATGGTAAGCAAATCGCACTTTTTGACGCAACAGATACCTTCGTGTTGCAAAGTTTAGAGAATGGTAAAATTATTTTGAAAAAAAACCTATCCCAGTATGATGGAGGCCTTTTTTCATTAACGTTTTCCCAAGTTGACCCCCAATGGAAATCCTTTGCCATAGCCAACAAGGAGAAAGGAATAACACTATTTAACCTCCAAACCGGCGAAGAAAGATGCCAAATCTATAGCATCGGCCTTGAAGACATTCTCATCACCATTCCCTCCGGCTACTACATGGCCACCAGGCGAGGAGCATTTGAAGGTGTAAGCTTTGTACAAGATGGACAAGTTTATGATTTTGCCCAGTTTGACTTTCAGTACAACCGCCCAGATTTGGTTTTGGAGCATATTGGAGTTTCCCCGCCAGCAACCATCGAAGCATTCCGAAAAGCTTACGAACGCCGAGTAGCTTATTTGGGGGGTAAACCTGACAGTAATGACCACAATGTGCCCAGCTTACAATTTGCTAAGGAATTGCCCATTTTTACCAATGAGGACAAGGTAGAAGTGGCCATCAAAACCCAGGACGCCAAAGAACTCCTGGATGTCATCCATGTATATGTCAACGGCATACCCCTGTATGGAAAAGCAGGTTACTCCATCAAAAACCGCAAAACCCGGGCATTTCAACATTCGATCAACCTGACTTTGACCCCTGGCGATAACCGCGTTGAAGTAGAAGTTTTCAACGTCAAACTTCAACGCTCACAGCGGATTCAAAGCATGGTGCGCTGTGAAACTCCAACGGTAAAACCAAACCTACATTTGATCAGCATTGGAGTTTCGCAATATGCGGAATCAAGCAAAAATCTGCTTTATGCGGGTAAGGATGCCCAAGGAGTCCATGATCTTTTTGCAGGCAAAACGGATCTATACGGAAAAGTAAACTTATACGCCTTGTGGGAAAAAGATTTTAGCCCATCCAACCTTGAAAAAGTCAAACAAGCTTTGATGCAGACCAAGGAAAGTGATCAGGTCATCGTCTTTTATGCCGGCCATGGAGTGGTAGACTCTGCGTTGAATTATTACCTGGGGAGTAGCAACCTGAATTTCAACCACCCCGCAGGCAGCGGAATCCGGTATGAACAGCTTGAAGCATTGTTGGATGGCATTCCAGCCCGCCAACGCTTGATGATGCTGGACGCCTGTTTTTCTGGAGAGATTGACAAAAGCAATGCCAAACGTATACAAGTGGAAAACACTGTGGTTGGGAGTGTTCGATTCAGAACATCGGACCTGGGACTGGTGCCGAACAATACAGCCTATGAACGCAGCTTCAACCTCATGCGGGAATGGTTTGCCGACTTAAGGCCCAATACTGGGGCAACCATCCTCAGTAGTACCAGCGGTTTACAACAAGCTGCAGAAGGTGAACAATGGAAAAACGGTGTGTTTACCTGGTGCCTTCTGGAGGGGCTCAAAGGCAAAAAAGCAGATACCAATCAAGATGGGATGGTCATGCTTTCGGAGCTGAGGGATTATCTGGAAAGTGCAGTGACGGGCCAAAACAGGCAGCAACAGTCTACGTTTAGGGCAGAGAATTTGGTGGTAGACTGGCGGATTTGGTGATTCACAAACTTTTATTACATGAATATGTGATATCAAAGATTAATGTACCATTTCCCCTGAATCCGGAGCGATTTTTTCCTAGAAGGGCAAAACATTCCTAGACAACTAGGCTATAGCGGCGATACCCTGATGGTTGATGCCAAAGAGTTACACAAAGTAGACGGAGTTCCGATTGATCGGGCCGAAGTACTCCAAAACTACCATCTCTATTAGCGCAACGCCCAAACGGAGGAATCTGTAGCCTATCCTGATTTAAAACAGCGGATTTTTATCTTTGAAGCTAAAAGTGTAGATTTACAAGAAGAGTTAAAATTGGTACTTGGGAAGTGTTGTACGGCAACCCCACCAAGAGAAATTAGCTAAAGCAGATGCTCGCTTAAGAACATTTTATGGCAAAGTCAAGTTAAGGTAATTGGAAAAACTAATAACTTTAAAAAATTAAAATTAATCCGTTCTAAATTTTTCATTTATGAGGCTATTAATCCTTGCTTTTTTGCTATCATTTTCCTTACATTCTCAAAATTTAACGCCATTATTTCAAACTGGCAATACTGTGATAAAGTCTATTGCAGTTGCACCAAATGGAAGGGAAATTGCGGTAGAAGGACAAAATTCTGATATCGCTGTGTGGGATCTCGCCACTAGAAAGAAAAGAATTTCGTTAAAGAGGCAGCAAATAGATACAAATAATGACCGGGGAGGGATGAATTCTGTGGGAGTAGTAGCAATGGGTATATACAATAAGTTGTCATTTAGCAATGATGGACAAAGATTGTTCTTACTCCATAATGAAGGCATAACAGTATGGAATCCATCAAAAGAAAATCCAATTATTGAATTCTCTGCTCTTCCAGATTTTTGTGATATCTCTGCTGATTGTAAATATGTTGCAGTAGTAGAAGCAGCCATACCGAAGCCTAAAAACTACGTAAATGCTGTTATCTATAACTCAGAGTTTTTAAGCCGTAACAAAATTATTTTGTATGATACCCAAGATGGTATGGCAAAAGAACTAACCATTAATGGCCTCTCCAAAGTTAAAAGAATCCGTTTCATTCCAAATTCGACCACTATTATCATTGCAGATACTGATGGAGAGATAGCATTACTTGATTTTTTATCCGGGCAGCAAAAACCTCTTCAAGCTATCTATTATGATAGGAGTTATAGCGATTCAAGATATAAAATTGAAGATATACCGTTTCAAGCACCCAATACAACAATAGCCGTACACCCTACAAATACGATTTTAGCTTTAATGGATAGCGAAAACAAAGTATACATTTATGACTTCAAAGAAGAAAAATTGTTGCATAGTTTTCAAGTAGATAATCTAACTGATTTATATGGCCCAGGGATGGAAAGATTTCAATTCACTCCCAATGGAAAGTATCTAGTTGGTCAAAATCTCTCTATAAGTGACCAAGGCTTTAAAAAGCAAATACGCTTTTGGTCTGTTGAGACCGGTAAAGAGGTAAAATCTATAGTTTATGACCCTTCCATGTCGTCTATTAGTTATAGTAATGATGGGAAATATATTTCATTCAGTAAAATGGGCTTTCAAGATGAAAAGTCTTCTGGACTCAGCATTTTAGATGCTATTGATTTCCAAGAATTAATAAATCTTCAACTATTTGGAGCGTTTGTTTTTTTTCCCAATGATTCAAAACGAATTGCCTTTGTAGCAGGAGGAGGGATAGGCGTCTACAATTTAAAGTAATATAACCTATGCGGATCCTCTTCATTCTTGGTTTTATATATTTTTCCAGTATTATGGTTTGTGGTCAACCTAAGCTTATGGTTCAATCTAATTTTGCAACCATGCCCTTAGATTTTCTTTCTCCAAAACCTCAAATTGCCCTTAAAAATGCTTCATGCATTAAAATATTAAATTGGAAGACTCTATCTTTAACTACTATTCAATTAACAGGTTTACAAATCAGTAGCACAAGCAGGGATGGTCATTTCACAGCATTTGGAAGTGCTACTGAAAAAATGTTTGCCATTTTTGTGGTCAATAATATATCGAATGCCTACCACATCATCAAAGGTGAAGGATCTGCACATAACATCCAGATCAGCCCAAATAATATCTACTTGGCAATAGAGTTTGATGAAAAAATAATGCTATTTGAATTACAAACGGGAAAAAACCTAGGCAGTTATTCGAAAAAAAACGATCGATTTCGATCTTGTGCTTTTAACAATAATAGTTTACTGGTTTTTGAAAACAGAGAAATCTTGTTTTTAAGTTTACCTAGTTTAGTAGTCAAAGAAAAAATTACATTACCTGATGTAAATGTTAGTTTCATCAATAATGGGCAATTTTATACCTATGAATTCAAAGATGAGCTATATGTGTACAATGCTGACACAAAACAAATTCAAGGTAAACAGCCGATTAGAGGAATTAACATCCCCGCTTCGTTTGGGAGCTCAATCTCCCTAAGTCCGGATTTTAAGCAGATTGGGATTTTTTACAATCATGAAAACTATGCTTTTGAGGTTTCCGACTTCAACTCTGGAGCCGCATTGATGAGAAAGAATCTGTCAGATGAAATCAAGGAAAAAATGTCCGCTCTATTTTTTATAATTGACCCCCAATGGAAATCCTTTGCCATCGCCAATAAAAAAAGTGGAATAACCCTCTATAACCTCCAAACCGGTGAAGAAAGATGTCAAATCTACAGTATCGGCCCCGCAGACATCCTCATCACCATCCCCTCCGGCTACTACATGGCCACTAGACGCGGTGCATTTGAAGGAGTAAGTTTTGAGCAAGATGGGCAAATTTTTGATTTTGCACAATTTGATTTGCAATACAATCGCCCAGATTTGGTTTTGAAGCATATTGGGCTTTCCCCACCAGAAACCATCGAAGCATTCAGAAAGGCTTACGAACGCCGAGTAGCTTATTTGGGTGGTAAACCTGACAGTAATGACCACAATGTGCCCATTGTACAATTCGCTAAAGAGTTGCCTATTTTTAGCGATCAAGCCAAGGTAGAAGTGGCCATCAAAGCCCAGGACGCCAAGGAAATCCTGGATGTCATCCATGTGTATGTCAACGGCATCCCCCTGTATGGAAAAGCAGGATACTCTATTCAAAACCGCAAAACCCGGTCATTTCAACATTCGATCAACCTGGCTTTGACCCCTGGCGATAACCGCATCGAAGTAGAAGTATTCAATGTCAAACTCCAGCGCTCACAAAAAATTCAGAGTACGGTGCGCTGTGAGACTCCAATGGTAAAACCAAACCTATATTTGATCAGCATTGGGGTTTCTCAATATTCGGAATCAAGCAAAAATCTGCTTTATGCGGGCAAGGATGCTCAAGGAATCCACAATCTTTTTGCAGCCAAAACAGATCTGTACGAAAAAGTAACCCTACACCCGCTATGGGAAAAGGATTTTAGCCCATCCAATCTTGAAAAAGTCAAACAAGCTTTGATGCAGACCAAGGAAAGTGATCAGGTCATCGTCTTTTATGCTGGTCATGGAGTAGTAGACTCCGCGCTGAATTATTACCTGGGGAATGCCAACCTTAATTTCAATCACCCCGCAAGTAGCGGAATACGGTATGAATTGCTTGAAGCATTGTTGGATGGCATTCCAGCTAGGCAGCGTTTATTGATGTTGGATGCTTGTTTTTCAGGTGAGATTGATAAAAGTAATGCCAAACGTATACAAGTTGAAAACACGGTGGTTGGAAGTGTTCGATTCAGAACATCGAACCTGGGGATGGTGCCCAACAATACTGAATATGAGCGCAGCTTCAACCTCATGCGCGAATGGTTTGCCGACTTGAGGCCCAGCACTGGGGCAACCATCCTCAGCAGTACCAGTGGGTTACAACAAGCTGCGGAAGGTGTGCAATGGAAAAACGGCGTGTTTACCTGGTGCCTCCTGGAGGGGCTCAAAGGCAAAAAAGCGGACACCAATCAAGATGGGATGATCATGCTATCCGAGCTAAGGGATTATCTGGAAAGTGCGGTGACGAGCCAAAACAGGCAGCAGCAGTCAACGTTTAGGTCAGAGAACTTGGTGGTAGACTGGCGGGTTTGGTGAAAAGGATGTTTCCTATACTACCCACACCGAGTTTTATATTTTGATGCTTTTAGCGTGTGTCAAAAACTCATCCTCATGAATAAAATAATATTTATAATCCTTGGTCTATTTATTCCGTTTTTTCCATTTCCTTTAATTGGACAGAATCATGCGGCAGCTATGCACCTCTCGATTCCAAAAGGGCATTCAGATATGATATCGTCGGTAAAATTAACCATTGATGAAAAAAACATTTTATCTTCTTCGTTTGATGGGACGATCAAATTATGGGATATTAGAACTGGCTTAGAAGTTAGGACCTTTCGTGGGCATAAAGGATTGGTGTTTTCTATTGCTGTTTCTCCAATAAATCCAAGAGTTTTTGTCTCAGCGTCTAGAGATAATAAATTGATTCTATGGGATATTGAAACTGGGGCAATAATTCATACTTTATCAGAACATGAGGGTGATGTAATGTGTGTTGATTTTTCAAGTGATGGCTTAAGAATCATATCTGGGGGGTCAGATCTAACAGTTAAACTTTGGGATGCCCTTAATGGGAACCTAGTTAAAAATTTCATAAATGACGATGTAATATCTTCTGTAAGATTTATCCCAGGGACTTACAATTTTATTACTACTTCAGGTAGAGGAAATATAAAACTATGGAATGAAAAAAGTGGAAAGGAGGAGAAAACCTTCTATAACCCATTAGGTCCAAACCATATTAACTGGATTCCAAATTCTACTCGTTTTGTAGTTGGTTCTGCCTTTGGCACCATTACAGAATGGGATCTATATAAAGAGAAGGTTATACATACTTATAAATTTCATACATCTAATATAACGGGCCTAGACGTTTCTAAAGACGGAAAATTTATGGCTACAGTTTCGGAAGATAAGAATATAATTGTATGGGATTTAACAAAAAGAAAGCGGCATTTAATTATTAAACGCTCAGAACTTCAAACTTCTGTTGCAATTTCGAATCAATTTTTGTTTACTAGTGAAGGGTATCTAACCAATTATGAAAATTTCACGATATATGGCTGGGATTTTTCAGGTCATTTAATACAATCTTTTGAAAAGAGAACCAAGATTGTCGATAAGGTGTATTTTATTAATAATGGAACAGGGTTATTATCCATACCCACCTCTACCTTTATTGGAAGAGAAAATCAGTATAGTTCAATTTGGAACGTCACGACAGGAGAAATGGTAGAAGCATATGTTACTAACCCTACGACGATAGAAATAAAAAATATTGGAAGAAACTTGCTTAGTTCTTATGATGAAAGGTATACTATAGAATACAAGGCTGATACTCTTATTGTTAAAATGAGGGCAAACAATAAAGTCATATTTAAATTCGCAAAGATTTATAGTAGCAAATCTTTTTGCTTCTCTCCAGTCGAGGACATTTTAGCCGTAACAGAGCGTGAAAATATCGTCCTTTGGCATTTAGGTTCACAGAAGATAAAAACGATATTAACTGGCCATTCTGAATCAGTAGAAGCTATTCAGTTTTCACCCAAAGGGAATCTTATGGTTTCTGGTTCTAAGGATAATACTGTGAAAATTTGGGATATTAACAAAGCAGAAGAACTTGTTACTTTAGTTTTATTAGATTCAACTAATTGGTTAACAATTAATAAAGAGGGGTATTACTATGCGTCTAAGAGTGCTGCTCAAAAATTAGGATTCTCAAATGGTGTTAAGACATACACATTTGACCAATATGATTTACGATTCAATCGCCCTGACAAGGTTTTGAAAACACTTGGAATTGCGAATGATACTCTAATCAACCTTTTTTACTCAGCCTATCAAAAGCGGCTCAACAAAATGAATTTTTCAGAAAAAATGTTTTCTGAGCAAGTTTCAACGCCAGAAGTTAAGATATTAGGTACTTTTCCATTAACTTCATCTGGGACCCGATTAGTCATACCAATTTTAGCTGTTGATTCAATTTTTCCCTTAGATCGGATAAATGTATTTATTAATGATGTGCCAATTTATGGAGTTAACGGAATTAATATTCGGTCTAAAAACACTCAACGTTTTGAAAAAAATCTTGAGATAGAGCTTTCAAATGGAAAAAACAAAATCCAAATTTCCGCATTAAACCAAGCAGGGGTCGAGTCGTTCAAAGAATCTTTCAATATCATGTGTACAGTTCAAGCCCCTAAACCTAACCTTTACTTTGTAGGCCTTGGTGTAAGTGAGTTTAAAGACAATTATATGAACCTTAATTTCCCAGCAAAAGATATACGTGATTTAGTTGCTTTGCTAGTTAAAGCAAAGCAACTTTATAATAACATTTCAATAGACACTTTCCTAGATAATAATTTAAAGCAATCACAATTTGCTACTTTAAAGCAAAAGCTTTTAAAAACAAAGACTAATGATCATATTATTTTTTTTATTGCAGGTCATGGAGTTTTAGATGACAGCTTGAATTATTACTTGGCTACATATGATACGGATTTTAAAAATCCTAAAAGCAAGGCTATAGCCTATGAGGTTTTTGAAAATTTACTTGATTCAATCCCTGCACGCCAAAAACTTATGTTAATTGACGCATGTAATGCAGGAGAAATTGACAAGCAAAATATTATCTTCAGTCAGATACAAAATACAGTTCAAGGTAATATTAAATTTCGTTCTATGGGGCTTGGCATCATGAACAAAAAAATAGGAATGGAAAATTCATTTGAATTAATGAAAAACATCTTTGTTGATCTAAGACGAGGCACTGGAGCTACAATAATCGCAAGTGCAGGAGGTGTTGAAGCTGCAATTGAAGTTTTAGAATGGAAAAATAGTATATTTATGTTCAGCTTGCTATCTGGTTTAAAACAAATGAAAGCAGACCTTAATCATGATGGAGCAATAATGTTATCTGAGTTACAGAAGTATCTTTTGTCAGAGGTTCGAAGTTTATCAGCAGGAGTTCAACAACCTACTACAAGAACTGAAAATGTGGTAATTGATTGGAGAGTGTGGTAGTATCCTGTTATTTTTTTAAGCCGCAAAAAGGTAAATTTCATAGGTCTCATTTTCAAATTTGGCCTAATAGCATCTAGAATAAATTCATTTATGGATGGTACAAGTATTCCCCTTCTAATTTTTGCCTTTGCCAACGACCAAGAAAGCAAAGCCTCCTACCTGCGGCTGTTGGTTGAAGAGCGTCGTGCCATTGAAGCAGCCTTAGACCCAGCGGTGAGAGCAGGCTGGTGTGAAACCAAGATGTTACCCAATGCGACGATAAAGGAACTCTTTGCAGCCTTTCAAGACCAAAGATACCGTGACCGGATCGTGTTGTTTCACTACGGCGGTCATGCCGGAAGTATAGAACTTCAGCTCGAACGAGAAGGCCAGGAGAATGAAAATGCCCACAATGAGGGAATCGTAGCCCTTTTTAAAGCCTGCCCAAATCTAAAAGTCGTTTTTTTGAATGGTTGTTCGACTCAAAACCTCGCTATAGCCCTCAATGAACAAGGAATTCCCATTGTCATTGGAAGTTATGAAGCCATCCAAGACAAAGTAGCCCAACAGTTGGCCGAGCAGTTCTATTTTGGGTTGGGACAGGGTTTGTCCTTAAAGCGGGCCTGGGATGAAAGTATCGCCCGGATAAAAACCATTGCGGGAGGAGATACCCGAGGATTAGTCCTCGATGAAGCTGCTGCCGATCGGGCCCCTTGGGACATTTTTATCCGCAGAGGTGCCGAACAAGTAGAAAATTGGAATCTACCTGATGCTACTGGAAACCCCTTGGCTGCAATCCCTCTACCTGAGGGACAATACGACTTACCGAACGAACCCTTTCGCTTCCTGGATCGTTACCGCCAAAAAGATGCTCCAGTATTTTTTGGAAGGGGGCATGCCATTCGCGAACTCCACGACAGGCTGACCAATCCACACAATTCACCGATCATTTTGTTATCTGGTCAATCTGGCGTAGGCAAGTCGTCGCTACTGGAGGCCGGGTTGTTGCCGCGTTTGGCAAGCAGGTCTCAAATCCTGTATTTTCGCTACAATCCCACGTTGGGATTATTGGGTACCTTGCAACAAGCCATCCAAGAAAAAGCGCCCAGGAATGACTCAATGCAGTCATTATTGGACACTTGGAAGGAAATTGAAAGCACTCATTCACAGCCCTTGCTTTGCATTTTTGATCAAGTTGAGGAAGTTTTTACACAGGCTACCACTCCCGATTTAGAGGACTTTGTCCTAAAAGTCAAAGCAATATTTGACACTCCCCGTGACCGGCCAAAAGGGAAACTATTGCTTGGATTCCGAAAAGAATACGAGTTAGAGGTAAAAGACCTGTTGATTGGGCAAGAAATTCCATTCGAGCTCATCATGCTCAAGCGCCTATCCAGAAAAGAGATCAAAGAAGTAGTGAATGGGCTAGCCTCTACCCCACAGTTGGTGGCGAAATACAACATAGCGATTGACCCCGATTTATCAGAAACAATTGCTAATGACTTATTGGTGGACGCAGACACCCCAGTAGCTCCGGTATTACAAATTATACTGACCAAACTATGGCAGATCAATCGGGATAAAGCCGAAGCGCTTTTCAGCATCGAGGAGTATTTGGCCTTAAAAGAGCAAGGTATTTTCCTGGGTGACTTCTTCAGACAACAAACCCAAGTTTTGCAACAATGGGAGCAGGAAAGTGGGCACAAGATAGAAAGCAGTGGACTGCTGTTGGATCTTTTACACAGCCATGTTTCAGCGTTGGGTTATGCTCATGCAAACAGCATTGAGGAACTGAAAAACATTTACCAACATCGTGCCGATGTTTTAGAAAAGCTCATTCAGAAATGCAAAGAACTTTATCTGCTCACCGATGTAGGCGATAAGCTCAGCACCTTGTCGCATGACACCTTGGCACCGGTTATTCTGCAAGCATTTGCACAATCTGGGCGGCCAGGTCAACAGGCATCAAGGATACTCAAGACCAAAACAGAAGCTTACCAACGAACACCAGAGCATTCCTATTTGGACGACCAGGAATTGAAGTTAGTCGAGCAGGGCAAAACTGGCATGAGAATGTGGACAGCGGTAGAAGCAGAGCTGGTTGAAATCAGTCAACAACAGCGCAAAAAGCGGCGCTATCAAAAAGCCGTAACCTTTGGTTTCTTTGCTTTATTGTTGGTGGCCGTAACCGCCTTGAGCATAGGCTACTGGCAGTCCAAACAAATTGAACAATTGGCCAACCAGGCACGCCTGGAAAGCCTAATTGACCCTAGCCAGGCAATCGAAACCCTGACCAAGGCATTGAAGCGTAGACCGGATAATCAAACTTTATTGCTAGCCCACGCTGCGGTATACAACAACAATGAATTTTATACTACCCTGTTGCGCCACCCTGATCCAGTAAAAGGTGTGCTGTTTTATGATGACGCCAAAAGAAACGTAATATCCTGGACTGAAAACCGACTGTATCGCTGGGATGACCAAAAAATAACTGCACAGTTTGAGGCCAAAGAGCAAATTACCGTGGTGGCATTGTCGCCCGACAAAAAAACACTCATCCTCGCATTTGACGATGGAAGCCTGGCCAGACTTGAAGTTTCCAATCTGCGGCAAGAGCGGAAAGAAAAGTTGGGGCAAGTTTCCCAAGTTGCACAACTGTGTTTTTCAACAGATGGGAAGACCCTATATGTAGCCGATTACACCCAACACCTGATGGGACTTGATGCCAATAATTTGACTCAAGTAAAATTCAGCATGATCTGCCCAGAAGCAATCAGTTCTTTAAAAACCGACCCTTTGCACCATTCCATCCTGATCGGCTATGAAAATGGCAGTTGTGAAACCCGCAACGAAGCAGGCCAGCTAATCCGCACCATACCAGGGCAACACAAGGATAGAGTACTTGACCTCAGCGCGTCGGTAAGCAATACCCTAGCCAGTGTCGGGAGGGATGGGCAGTTGTTGCTACGCAACCCAGCAGGGAACTCCGCCCAGGGAGCCCCTATTTTGACCATTAAAGGGCATGAGCGCAGCATTAACGCCATTGATTGGACAAAAGAGCATCAACTTTTTTTGTCAGCCAGCAATGACTATCTGATCAAAAGTTGGTCAGAATCCGGGGATTTAGTTGCGACCTACCGAGGGCATTCCAATTTTGTCAATGCAATTGCGGTAACTGCCAAAGGAGACTATTTCGCCTCCGCTGGAGAAGATAAAAGCGTACGAATCTGGAAGGTAGATTCCAAAGTAGTCAGAAAATTCGGGCCACATGCCCACGGCGTTTCAGCTTTGCTGATAGACCAAGGAGGGAAACGCCTACTCAGCAGTTCAGATCAAGGCGAAAACGACGCAGGAGAATCCCTAAATGATTTGAACTTTACCCTTGAATCATTGCTCAATCTTCAATTTGGTGCATTTCCCCAGGCTATCAGCGCATGGAAGCTTGATGGTGGCCACAAAGCAAAAGAGTGGCTTGGCCACAATGGAGGAATCAACGCAATGGCTACGGATAAAAGCGGGACCCAGATTGTAAGTGCATCCAGTGATTCCAGTCTAATCCTATGGACCCCTCAAGGGAAAATCGTCAAACAACTGAAAGGCACCCATCGCGGAAAAATTTTGGATGTGTCCATGGCCCCAGACGGGAAGCACCTGGTATCCGTAGGTGAAGACAGCCTCTGCGTACTGTGGAGCAATCAAGGCAAGGTCCTGACTAAAATGAGGCAAGGTGATTTGATCCGCTGTGTTGCCTTTTCACCCAATGGTCAATATTTTGCCACAGGCGCCTACGATGGTCGGGTAAACATCTATGATCTACAAGGCAAACTTTACCAAAGCATGCTCGCCCCCTCTAAAAACCGCATTGAGTGTTTAGATTTCTCTCCAGATGGTCAGCAACTGCTGGTTGGAACCTGGGGAACCAAGGCAAGTTTATACAAGTTGGGGGCTAAATCCCCCTATTTGGAACTGGAGTTGCCCAATCAAAACAAAACCGGTGCGGCAGTTATCAAAGCGGTATGTTTCTCCCCAAAAGGAGATAAAATTGCCATAGGCTCCGAAGGGGGTTTGGTACAGCTTTTCCAACTGAAAGATGGTCGTGCACTTGCCTTACAAACACTACAAATTTACCCTCAAAAAGCCATTCTTTCCTTGTGTTTTTCACAGAATGGGGGAAGCATTTTTGCGGGGAGTAATGACCAGTGGGCTAGATTGTGGAAATTGGAGGGACTTAACAAAACCCGCTAAAGCAAATTCAATAAACACCTTGGTGAGATTATCTACCACCACAAAACCCAAGCCACATGACCAAACCCAAACTCTACGCCCTACTCGTTGGCATCAACAATTACCCCAAGGGTATCCGTAAACTATCAGGTTGCCACAACGACGTCAGCAGGATGCAAAGCTACCTGAAAGAACAAGCCGATCACTTCGACCTGGCCATTGCCCCTCCCCTACTCGATGACCGCGCCACCAAGGCCAATATTGTGAATAGTTTTCGCAGCCATTTCAAAGCGGCGCAAGCAGAGGATACCGTGTTGTTTTACTTTTCGGGGCATGGGTGTCGGGAGGAAGCCGATCCACAGTTGTGGCCAAACGAATACGACAAAAAACTGGAAGGCTTGGTCTGCTACAATCCAGTGCCCTGGAATGGAGTGGACAAAAACGATCTGATAGGGCCACAGGTCTTGCTGGTCGACAAAGAGTTGCGGTACCTGATCTGGGAACTGATGCAGGGTCATCCCGGGGGACAAGGCCCCCATGTGGTGATGTTGGCCGACTGTTGCCATTCAGGAGACCATACCCGGGCTGCGGCAGTTGATCCCCTTAACTTTGGTATCCGGCAGGTAGAATATACTGCCCGGAAGCGGGCTTTAACGGATTTCCTTTTTCCCGCAGCCTGGTTGGAGCAAAAACAAACCAGTCCAGCAGGAGAAGTGGAGGACTATCTGGAAGGTGCACACGTCCAAATGGGAGCTTGCCAAGCCCGTCAACTGGCCAAAGAAACCGAACTGGGGCCAGAAGGGAAAATCTCGGGGGTATTTACTTATTACTTGTTGGCCTTTTTGCGGTACAACCAGGGCAACCTGAGTTATTACGATTTGCGCTATCACCTCAAGGTATTCACCCGCTTTCGCTATGAGCAGGTTCCTCAAATCTATATCCCCCCAGCCCATTCAGGACTGTATCATCGGGGCTTTTTGAATCGACCGATCAAGGCAGGGAAGCCCTTTGTAGCCCAGTTGCACCACGATGAGCAAAAAGGCTGGATACTGAACAAAGGCGGATTGGACAGTGTGTCGAGGCGCAGCCTGATCAAGGTGCAAATAGGCGCACAACAAAGCATTGAAGCGCGGCCACAAGAAGTACACCCCGATCTGAGCCTATTGACCTTTGCGGCCCAGGATCAGATAAAACTAGATACCCAGAAAACGTATCCGTGTCAGATAGAGGGCTTGAGGAGTGAGCCCTTAAACCTTGGCATAGAGACCAAGGAGGAGGTACCAGAATCATCTTTTCTGGAGACCCTGCAAGAAAAAATGTTAGAGCAGGTCAAAGGACTAAATTTTGTGCCGGAAGCAAAAGAGGGGGCATACACCCTACACTTCGTACAAGGAGAATACCGACTCTCCAGCGACAATTGCCCTTTCCGGCCCATTGTGCGACCCATTGGTATACAATCAGACGGGGCCATAGAAAAACTGGGGCAGTACTTGCGCCAAATTTCCCAATGGGAATACGTCAAGGGCTTGCAAAGTGAGTTGGTGGATCAGTCCATTTTTGCGCATGGCTTGCCACTGGACATCCACATCAACTTACTGGGCGAGGATGGGCATTTCCGGATCAAAACCAAGCAGACGGAAGAATTCATTGAGTTGCCCTTGGCCCAAAAGGACAGAAAATGGACAGGACGTGTACAAATATGGATTCGGAACAAATACGATCGGCCCCTGTGGGTATGTCCACTGTACCTGGACAGCAATTTTTCGGTGAGTCCGTTGCTCAAAACCAGGGTAGCGTGCATTGAGCGTAAGTCTGAACTATTGGTAAAAGAAACCAACATCAGCCTCAAAGCCCATTTTTATGATTACAACTGGCCCGCGGATGTTTCCACCATCAAGTTCATCGTGAGCACCCAGGACAATATTGAAGTGGCTCCACTGCTGATGGAACAAGGGCTGCCACTGCCGGTCACGCTGGAAACCAAACGCGATACGGGGGACTTCCGGAGCCTGGAGCAAGAAGTGGAGCTGACACAGCATGGCTGGGTGACCCAAACTTTGAGTTTATACATTCCTAATCCGGAGTTTGGGAGGATTGGTGCGGAAAAGTTGGCAGCGATGCGGACGCATGGGGTGTTGAAGGATTATGTGGAGGGAATTTGGGGCATGCAAGTCCATAAAAAATAAAAGTTTTGTTATATTTACCCAAAGTAAAACGTATTCAGTGACTTGAAGACGCATGAAAAAATTCTATTGGACATACGCAAACCGTTCTGACAACCCTTTACCACATTTAGAAGATGAGTACAAGGAAGTTAAAGCTATTCTAAATGAAAAAAATCTCAATTTCGATCAAGATCCTTTTTATGAAAGAGCTACAATTGTCAAAAACCTAATTTCATACCGGGATCATCTGGAATTTTTTGGATATAGTGGGCATGCTGGAGGAAAGTATTTGATTACAGAAGAAGATCGTACAAACGTTACAGGTATAGCAGGATTCCTCAAAAGTTGTCCGAAACTTAAGGTAGTTCTACTAAACGGTTGTGGTACAAAAGATCAGGTGAAAGTGATGCAGGAGGCCGATGTTGCCGTGGTTATTTACACGTATTCAAGTGTAGATGATGAATTAGCTAAAATTTTTGCCGTGACATTTTTTCGCTCACTAGTTGAAGGAGAAAACCTACGACAAGCTTTTGACGATGGTAAAAATGCGGTAAAAGCTTCCGATAAGGCTAAGCAAATTTGCTTTCGGACTCGTCGAGGTTTGGACCTTGACGAGATGGAAGATAACGAGTGGGGGATTTACACAAGGCAAGACAAGTATTTAGATTGCTCCCTGGACAATTGGGTTACCTCCCATTCAGTGTTTGACGATCCGGCCCATCAACATGCATTCAAACTATTTTTTCTGGGGGACAAGTCATTGAAGGATTCCATTTACTCCAGCATCAAGCACCTTTATCGGCAGGAAATTGCAAGCGGCTCGGTGATTTGGCGAGACATTTGGGACATTCACGACAATTTGAGCGAAGAGGCCGTAGTAACAGAAATTAAGGCCGCAGATGCGGTGCTTTTGTGTGTCAATGGCGCTCCTTTTTTTGACAATGTATGGGATAAGGCGCCTAAAGTGGTGGAGATCATCAAGAATCAGCAAAAAGTGGTCTTGTATCTGCATGCCCGCCACAATATGCGTGATAGGGGCACCATTTTTAATGAGCTAGACGCTTGCCATTTTATTGACCTACTCGAAAACATTCCTATTCCCGATATGATCCAGTCGATTAAGGATACATTGTCCAAACAACTGCTGGAAAACACCATTAAACAAGAAATCGATAATGCCATTCAATCCGTAAAAAAAGACAGCATATCTGAAGACATCCTACAATCGGAATTGATGGAATTTGACTTGTCCAAGCCACTCGAAGCTTTTCGGAAAACCCTGCGGAAAAAGGGTCATTTCCATCTCTTTTGCATCGAAGGCACTCCCAATTGCGGTCAGGATTTTTTGCTCAATCGTCTAAAACAAGACCTGCTGTCGACTTACAGTATTGATTTCGCTAAAAGCCCGATTGTCTTCAACAGCAACCAACAAACCATAAATGAGCTTTCAACCCTGTGGAGCGTTTTAGCCAATGAAATGAAAATTCCAACCTTCAGGGGTATGGACAAAGTGCCGGCTTCGTTGGTAGATAAACTATTGGAAAAGCCCACTTTCCTTGTCTTTGACCATGTCATTACCGCCGAGATGACCCCAAAACAAGTGGAGCATAACGTTGCAATCCTGAAGCATTTTTGGCAAGAGCTCTGTCAGCACCTTCCTCCTGCATCGGAAGCACAGCGTAAAGAAGAGCGTATTTTTGTGTTTGCCGTGAATCGAGGGTACGATGATGACCAAAGGAAATTTTCATTGGATCACAGCTTCGTACAACATCCCCTTGTAATTGCTGAAATATTGCCCACGATTGAACAGATTGATGCGGATTTCATTCCCAATTGGTACCTGGATAAAAAGAACAAATTTAAGTCACCTGACTTTGAGCAATTGAACACCGAATCAGCAGCGATTACAGGAGATGGATATCTTGGTGATGTACTCATGCGCCTTTGCACCACTGTAGGATGTATGGAAACGCATGGAAAACTAACACAATGGTAAACAAAAAATACACTGGTGAAGCCCTACTGGCTTATAATGCGGAGTTTGACTTAGACCCCTACTTTCCGAGTGAGGAGTTGATCCGCGCCATCGAAGTAGCACGACTTTTAAAACGGCCCTTACTCCTGCGTGGTGCCCCAGGCAGTGGCAAAACCCGTCTGGCGGAGGCGCTGGCATTTGAGTTGTACGGGGAAAAGTACCAGGAGTACTATTTCCGTTGGAATGTGAAGTCGACCACAAAGGCGGTGGAAGGCTTATACCAATACGACCATCTGCTGCGCTTGCGGGATGCACAAATGCAAAGAGATATTGAAGCTATCCAATATTGGGAGCTTGGGCCACTAGGCGAAGCCTTTTTAAAATCGTTTGATGAATCCGCTCCAGCCATATTGTTGATTGATGAAATTGATAAAGCAGATATTGACTTTCCCAATGACTTGCTGGATGTACTGGAAGACAAAAATAAAAGCTTCCCGATCAAGGAAGAGAAAGGCATCGTGATTGAGGCAAAAGCCACCCCTATCATCATCATCACCAGCAATGATGAGCGGGAATTGCCGGAAGCGTTTCTACGGCGTTGTGTGTTTCACTACCTGCCCTTTCCGGATGAAGACCGCTTATTCGACTTGGCAGAAGCCTATATCCAAAAGCACAATCCCGATGGCGAATTGGAGGCCATGCTCCGACCGCTGATCAAGTACTTCAAGCAAAAATACGAAACAATGGAGGCAAGTAAAACCACTGACAAAATTGTTTCGACCTCGGAATTGTTGGACTGGCTACGGGTGATTTCCTTCTATAAGCCCTATAAAAGTGGGGAGATCAAGGTCACTGATGAAGGCTTGGAGTTCAAGGATGGAAAGGTTCCTTATCCCGAGGTACTGTTTAAAAGCCATGACGATTGGAAAAGCAATAAGGGTAAATAAAAACAACATAGCATGACAGCGCCAAGCCTGCCCTTGTACCGTTTCTTCACCCGTCTCCGTCAGGAGTTGGGGTTGGATTTGGATATGCAGCAGTACCTGTTGTTGTTGCGGGTATGGCAGGGGGGCGAAATCCCAATCGTGGAGTGGAGTAATTTATTGGAGCTATGCCAAACCCTTTGGCTCAGTCGGGCGGGCATGCAGGAAAAGTTTGAGCAGTTGTTTTATGAAGAAGTGGAAGGAGATGTAGTGGTTTATTTTGGGAGCAAACAAAGTCCAGTGCCTGTGGATAGGCCAGCAATACCACCCCCGGATCCATTTAAAGACTGGGAACCGACTAAACCTAGAGACGAAGGCCAAAATAAAGTAGAACCCCTCGCCCAGGATCTGTCCAGGCCTCAGGCTGAAGAAACGGAAGAGATGGGGCCAGAAGCCAGTATATTTGTACAATTCAACAGTACGGATGGGCAAGATGCGGTAACCCAAAACGCTGAACGTAAAAAAGAAGCCCCCGAGAGCAGGTTCATCTTCTCGGACAAGTACCTCCCCATCCATAGCCGGAAGCTGCAACAAAACTGGAAATACCTGCACAACAAAAGCAGAAAAGTAAAAACCGAGGCGCTGGATATTTCGAGTTGCATCAAAAAACTGGTACAAGATGGTGGGCTTGATAAATTGGAGTACCAGTTTCTCTCTATCAGTGATCAGCGGGTATTAGTGCTGATTGATTCCAGCCATTCGATGGTGGCCTTTGAGCAACTGGCTGAGCAGCTGGTGGATAGTCTACATGAAAGCTTGGGCGAAGAGGCCATAAGCGTGCTGTACTTCAACAATGTACCCCAGGCGGAATACCTATATCACCAAGATGGCTACCGAGTCAATGCACCTTGGTTAAGCAAAAGGCGGCCAGATTTGATCCTGATCATCAGTGATGCTGGAGCAGCCAAAGGCAATCAACATAAAGAACGGATCGAGGCCAGTAGAAAATCCTTGAGTGAGATGCAAGCCAGTGGGGTTACAGTGCTCTGGCTCAACCCCATGCCCCAGGCGCGTTGGTTGAGCAGCTCGGCGCTGGCGCTGGCCTTTCAGGTGCGCATGCTAGAGATCAATGATCTGGAACTGAAACAAATCCCCGCCATCCTTAAACGCGTGTAGTAATGAATAAGTCGCTGGAAGCATACCTCGTGAATCTGGACATGCCGCTGGCCTTTCGGCTGCGGGCATTTTACGAGCGTTATTGCAGAGCTGGCGACGAGGCTTACCTGCATCTGGCGGTACACGCGGCTTTTCCGATTGCGATGACGCCGGACTTGTTGTACAAAATCTGGCTGAATTTCCGGGAAGACGGGCAAGGGAATGAACTAAAGATTCCTTATGTGGCGGTATCGGATTTGTTGTTGTCCTCTTTGTACCGGGCTACCGGGCGCAATACCTTTGAAATGCCGGATGGGATTCGTACAGTCTTGCTGGACTATTTGCAAGGGGATCCCCGCTTTGGTGAAGAGCGGAAAGATGAACTAGCGTATTTTTTGAGGGCCTATTTGCAGGAGAACCCCCAGGCGATCCCTTCGGAGGCCTTTCGGCGGGCACAAGACTTTATTGTAAAGTTGAGGTTGGAGTGGGAAGTGGCTGCGGAAGAGTTGCTGAAGGCGTATAATCAGGCGAAGCATGTGGGTCAGATACAGCATTTGCTGAATATGGCGAAGGGGGAATTGAAGGGGCAGGAATTAGCGGAGGATGGGCAAAAAAATCCGCTGGCGGTGGCTACGGAGTTTGTGCGTGGGGTGCAGGAGTATAAAAGTGGAAATAGGGAGAAGGGGCTGGAGTTGTTGGAGCGGTTGAAGGGTCGATTGAGCAAAGGGGGAAATGGAGGGATTCGGGTGAATTTGGAGCAGCGGATTTTGGAGGCGTTGCCAGCTGAGATGGAACTCGGATACGATGAGCGGCCAGTTTTTTTTGGGGTGTTTAATTCCTCGGTTAGTGGTACTGCTCAGATTAAGTCGATCCAGGAAAAAGACCTTATACTTAAAGCATTAGAAAGCGTCAAGGAGTTAAACTCTTTGGCTTTGGTGGATAAAACCTGGGAAGAGCTTAATTCCATAAGTAAATCTGTCAAAGAACGGGTTTTGATTTTTCATTTTGCTGGACATGGTGAAAAAGATAAATTGATCTTTGAAGATGGCTCCATCAATCCAGATCAACTGGCCGATTTTTTGAGTCAGTTCCCTAATCTTAAGTTGGTATTTTTGAATTCTATGCGGTCTGAGAGGTTCATTGAAAAATTAGTGGAGAGTGGGATTCCTGTAGTATTAGCTACCTATGGCGATATTGCCGATTCACAAGCCATAAGTTTTGCGCATAATTTTTACGAACAACTAGCTTTAAATACTGGTCTATCGGATGCCTATACCTTTGCAAAAAGTAAACCTTGGTCATTAGAAACTAACTCTGAATTTATTGATTTTCGGGGCTTCAAACCTAAACAAACCACTTATTATCTTTATCAAAAATCTGAACACGATGAACAATGGAAACTTATCGATGCCATTCAATTGTTTCTTGAGCAGCAAAGGGCAACAAAACAAGCAAAAAAAGAAGATAAAGTATTTCCAGCGCAACTCAATAAAATTCCATTTTTGAAGGAAGGGGAAGTCTGTTTGGGCAGGCTAGACGAAATAAAGTTGTTAGATAATAAGGTAAAAAATCAGAAAAGCCCCGTTTTTATTGTTGGCAAACAGGGTGTCGGAAAAACCACATTACTCCGCGCGTATATCCATCAACACCACCGTTCTTTTAAACACGTTCTTTGGCTTAATTTAAATACTGGGCTTAGTGAATCAGTTATTAGTGATCCCAACTTAGTTAACCTAATTGAAGAACAAGCTGACAATAATGCAAAAGAATATAATCAATTCGTAAAACTAACTGCTTTGTTGAATACCATTTCAGGTCCAAACCTGCTCATCATTGATAGCGCCAAAGAAAAATTGCAGACTAAAAAAATCATTGAACTTCTACCCAATAGTGATAATTGGAAAGTAATCATCAGTAGCAGAACAAATAAAGGATTCAATCCGATTGGAATCAATCCTCTGAAGCCTGAAGCTGCATTAATTTTGTTTAATAGCCATTATCAGAACGGCAAAGACTCTGAGAAATCTAAACTATTGAAAACATTAGAACGTATTCCTGACCGTATCATACAGGTTGCAAAATTTTTGAACCAATTTAAAGGTTCTTTATCCATCCAAAGCCTTTTAAAAGCTGCGGAGCAAAAGAAACTCAACATCAATAAAATTGCAGAATTTTTATCGAAATCAGAAAATGCTACATCCCTGGGGCTTAAAATAAAAAGCTGGCTAGAACTCAATGGTGAAAAAGAAGTCATTCAAGATGCAGTTTTAAAACATCTTGATGGTGATACTGAAGCGCAGGAGATCAATCGAGTTTTGGTAGCCTGGTTAAATACAAATGGTGATCCTTCATTTATCTTTGAATATGTAAAAAGGTATCTTGTTCAATATGCCAATGAATTAGGAAGTGGAATTGTCTTCTTTTTTTGGATCGAAAAAACAAGGACAATAAAAGATGTTGAGGTCTATTTGAAGAAGCACCTAGACCTACATGCTGATAAAAAAGAAACCTGTAATTTAATGATTTATTGGCTGTGGTATGGAGGAGAACCTAAGGCTATCAAACCCTTAGTAAAAAAGCACTTAGATCTAAATGGTCAAAATGAACCTTCTCATAATTTGTTAGGTGCATGGTTAGGTGCGAGCAGGGACATTGACCTGGTAAGAGATAATGTGGTTAAGGCACTCCGTCAACATTTAGGTGCTGAGCAAATAGCTTTGATTGTAAGTGCATGGTTGGAAGCTGGAGGAGAGTTGGATGTTGTACAAGAGTCTGTACAGTTATTTATGCAACTTGGACCAATGGAATTATTCACAAGCAGTATCATTCAAGGCTGGCTAAAAGCGGGTGGTGAGACAAAAGTGGTTGAAGCAGGAATGCTAAGGTATCTTGATAAATTTGCTACGAATAAGGAAGCTCGTTTTATAATGATTGCTTGGCTTGAGGCCAGTGGTAATCCACAAGTTCTCAATGACGCGATTTCTGAATTTTTCCGCGTATATCCATCTGGTGAGCTTTCTAGAACATTAATGAAATTGTTTATCACAAAAGCAGAAGCTGACAACTCTTTAAAACATATAGAAGAGGAGCGTTTAGCCATATCTACATTACTAAATTTGAATTTTGATATAGTAAACAATCACGAAGTATTAAACTACTTAAAAGTCAATTCTGTAAATCAAGGGGCTGCTTTAGTCTTGAATAAATGTTTAGAAGCTAAATGGGATATCAATACAATCGCGCCATTTTTTCATCAATATCTTGATAAAAATGCTACATCTACAGAAGCTAGTTTTGTAATCCAATCCTGGCTCAATGCAGGTGCTGATAAAGCAGAGATTCAAGATGCCATGATTCAATTTCTCGATAGCAACTCAAATAAGGGGGCTAAAGGTACACCTCTTGTAATTAATTCATGGCTAGAGGCAGAAGGGGATAAAAAATTGATTCAAGATTTTTTGGTTCGTTACCTTCAACTGAATGTTACTGAACCTGAAGCAGCAATTGTTTTTAATTCCTGGCTCAATGCTAATGGTGATAAGAGTATAATTCAGGATAGTTTAAAGAAATATCTCCAGTTCAATGCAGAGCAACCAGATGCACAATTTGTGTTATGCTCCTGGCTTGATGCAGGAGGAGACAAGGCTCTTATTCAGGAAAGCATCTTTAAATATCTTCATGTAAATAGAGAAGCAAAAGAAGCTTCTCTGGTAATCAGTTCTTGGCTAGTTGCAAATGGAGATAAGGCAATAGTCAAAGGATATTTAGTAGACTATCTTCAATCTAATGCTGAAAAACCGGAAGCTAGACATGTTATTAAAGCATGGCTAAATTCAGGTGGCGATCCCTCGCTCGTTCAAAATGCACTCATCTCTTATCTCAATAAATATGCACAAGAAAAAGAGGCTTCTTTTGCTATCGCAGCTTGGTTAGACGCAAAAGGGGATAAAAAGATCATCAAAAAGGCGCTTCTCCTGTACCTGAATACCCATGCTCAGACAAAAAATGCTGCCTTTGTTATCCAAGCATGGTTAAGTGCTAGCGGAGATTTAACATCTATCCAAGATAAGATCATCCAATACCTTAACAAATATGCAGAAGAAAAAGAAGCAGCTTTCGTAATTAGTTCATGGCTGTTAGCTAGAGGGGGAAAGTCCATTATCCAGGAGTATTTAATAAGACACCTCCGTCTAAACGCTGAAAAATCTGAAGCTCGACATGTCATTAAAGCATGGCTTGATACAGGAGGCGACAGGAAAATTGTGAATAAAGCATGGAATGTGTATTTAGAGAATAATATTGAACAGCCAGAAGCATCGTTGGTAATAGTAGCGTTAATCCAAGCAGAGGAGCCTACAAAATCATTACGCAAATGGGTAAGAAAATATCTTGATCATTTTCCTGTGACCCCACAAACATTTGAATTAGTCAAAACTTGGGTAGCTAAAATTGGAGTGCATGAAATTACTGAAACCTTAAGGTTTTCACCAAGCGAAAGGATAACTAGTGTAACGATATTTGAACTAGAAATGCTCGTCAATGAAGAAATAGCTGCCATACTTCCCTCTGAAGAGCCTTTTAGAGAACAGTGGAATAATATTCAGTCAATATTCAATATTTTATTAGATTTTGTGGAGACGAACCGAATGCCAAATGATGATTTTTATGCTCAATTTCATAAAGTCAATCTTGCAATATCGTCCTTGGTGGTGAAAATTCAGGTGAAATACTTAGAATCTTACAATCCATCATAACAGCAAAACTATGCTTCCAGCGCCCCACCAACCCGTCATTCTCTCCATCTTTGCCCACCCTCCTGACCAGGAGCACCTCGCGCAATTGGAGCAAGAACGGGACCAATTACAACAAATCCTAGCCCCCCTACCCTACCTCCGGCACGTTGACCTACCCAATGCCAAAAGTGAGCAATTGGTCAACATGCTCAGCCAGTATCAAGAAGAACTACTCATTTTCCATTTCGGCGGGCATGCCGATGGTACCCAGGTACAACTCAAAGACTCCAGTGGCCGGGTAGAAGGACTGGCCGAAACCCTGGGGCTACACCGCCAGCTCAAACTCGTGTTCCTCAACGGCTGCAATACCCAGGCTCAGGCGCAGCAGTACCTGGCAGCGGGTGTACCAGTGGTGATTGCCACCACTTGTTCGGTAGCCGATGGCAAGGCGCGGCGGTTTGCGGAAGTGTTTTACCAGGCCTTTGCCCAAGGATATACCTTATCCGAAGCCTTTATTCGAGCAAAGGCAGCCCTGAAACTGGGGGAGGCAAGCGTTGAAGGCAGCGAAATCGTCCGCTGGCGAGGTCTGGAGCTGGAGGGAAGCAGCGAAGCACCCTGGTGCCTTTACCTTCAAGCAACCCAAGCAGAGGACTTGCAACAATGGCGTTTGGATACCAGGAGCAGTCGACAGGATGCAGTGGTGGCTTATTACCAAAGGCAGGTCCAACGGCCACCACGGGGAGCACGTTTTTTGGGTGACTATTTTCCCAGTGCCAAAGAAATCAACTCCTACAAACACTACCTACTGGAGGGAGTACTCCCCTATTACAGTTTGGATGCATTTCATGCGGAACAAGGCACTGATCCTGGCTTATACTCCGAAACCTATCTCTTGCAGGAGTTGCAGGGCAATCCAGGCATTGAGGGGGGCATCATCTCCGGGAAAGGTGGTATTGGCAAAACCCGTTTGATGTTGCAACTGGGCCTGATGGCGCACGAAGAAGACTGGAATGTACTGGTGCTCAACCATAGCTTTAATGACGAAGCCCTGCTCGGCGCTTTTTTGGCCACTCAGCCCCGCCAAAAACACCTGTTGCTGATTGACTATCTGGAAGAATGTAGTTGGTTTGGGGAATCCTGGTTGGAAGAACTACGTACCCACTGCCGGGACGTGGGAGACATCAAGTTTTTGGGCAATTGCCGCAACTCCTTTGTCTACCCCGAACTGGACGCCTGGCTGGATGTACAAATGGATCAGCACCCTGCACAAGAGGAGTACGAATACAGCGTGATTGCACACATCCTGGCGGGCATTTACCCCCTGAATAGCCCAGATTCAACACAGGATTTATTCGTCAAAAAACCTTCTTTTGCGGTATTCCTGCGCTATCTGGAGCAGCGCTATCCAGGGCAGGAGCAAAATATCCTGCAATTCAGAGACTTCAAAACCTGGTTGGTTGGGCGATTCATCAAAACGGTAGATTCTGAGCGTAAAAGCATCGAGGAGTTTGGAGCTGAAATCCGCTGGTTGCTGAGTTTTCCGCTGGATGAAGCCAGTAAGGCAAGCTATCTGCGGGATGGTTCAGTGTTTAAACAAACCCTCAATCGCCTGATCAAGGATGGTTGGGTGGAAGAAAGTGAGGGGTATTATTCCAACGAATGGCGAGTGATTCAAGATACAGTGTTGGATGAATTGGTGCTGGCCTACCTGGGCTGTTTTAGTGACTTGCAGGTGGAGTTGGAGAATACATTTGGCTATGCGTATGGGGTGCAGCGTGCGCGCAATTGGCTCATGGCGCTGCAAAGGATAAAAAACGAAGCCTTGTTCAGCAACAAAGAAGGCTTGTTTTTGGCGGTGATCAAAATCCATTTGGAAAATAAACCGTCGGAGGAAGTGGAGTTGCAATATCAATTGTGGCGTAGTCCCTTGTTAAGCCTGGAAGAAAAATTGGAATTAGCGGAACAAGTGCCTAGTTTTTTTGAGGCGAGTATTGAGGATTATGATTTTGTTCAGGTTTTGACTTTTTTCTTGAGGTATGTTTTTACTCAAGGAGTGGGCTCTATTGAAAAAACACAGCGTTGGGCGGATACTTGGATCAATCTTCATTGGCCGGGAGAGAATTGGGGTTTCCAAAGTGCCAGGGCTGCCAGATTCATTTCCAATTATATCCGGTTATTTGGAGTGGAGAACATTGCAGGAATCGTTCTTGATTATTTACAGAGAAATGCCCAGAAAAAAGAAACTCCGTTCGTACTAAAAGCATGGTTAGACACTAAGATTAATCTAGACCAAGTCCGTCCTTTTGTTGTTGCTTATCTCCAACACAATGCACAGAAAAATGATGCCCGCTTCGTCCTTAAAGCTTGGTTGGATGCGGAGGGTAATTCTGATCAGGCCTATTCTTTTGTCAATACTTACCTCCAGCATAATCGAAATGAGAAAGGTACCGACTTTGTTATCAAAGCTTGGATAGACGCCAATGGTGATCTGGATCAGGTTCTTCCTTTTCTCATTACTTATCTCCAGCACAATGCTCAAGAAAAAGAAGCTCAATTCGTCCTCAAAGCCTGGCTAGATGCTAAGGGTAATTTAGGGCAGGTCCTTCCTTTTGTCATTGATTATCTCCAGCATAATGCTCAGGAAAACGAAGCTCAGTTCGTCCTCAAAGCCTGGCTAGATGCTAAGGGTAATTTAGGGCAGGTCCTTCCTTTTGTCATTATCTATCTCCAGTATAATGTCCAGAAAAGTGACGCACAGTTCGTCCTCAGAGCCTGGTTGGAAGCTAAGGGTGATCTTGATCAGGCCCTGCCTTTTGTAATAACTTATCTCCAACACAATGCCCAGAAAAATGAAGCTCAGTTCGTCCTCAAAGCTTGGTTAGATGCGAAAGGTAACCTCGAGCAAATCCATCCTTTTGTCATTACTTATCTCCAACATAATGGCCGGAAAGATGATGCTCAGTTCGTCCTTAAAGCATGGTTAAATGCCAAGGGGGACTTAGAGCTAATAAACCCTTTTGTCATTACTTATCTCAAGCAGAATCCGAAGGAAAAAGGTACGACCTTCGTGCTCAAAGCCTGGTTGGATGGTAAGGGGAACCTAGATCAGGTAATGCCTTTTGTCATTACATATCTCGAGCATAATGTCCAGAAAGATGAGGCGCAGTTCATCCTCAAAGCATGGTTAAATGCCAAGGGGGACTTAGAGCTAATAAACCCTTTTGTCATTACTTATCTTCAACATAATGCTCAGAAAAACGAGGCACAGTTCGTCCTCAAAGCATGGTTGGATGCTAAGGGTAACCTAGATCAGGTGCTGCCTTTTGTCATAACTTATCTCGAGCATAATGTCCAGAAAGATGAAGCACCCTTCGTCCTCAAAGCCTGGTTGGATGCTAAGGGTAACCTAGATAAGGTACTACCTTTTATCATAACTTATCTCGAGCATAATGGCCAGAAAGATGATGCTCAGTTCGTCCTCAAAGCTTGGTTAGATGCTCAGGGTGACCTAGAGCAAATCCATCCTTTTGTCATTACTTATCTCCAACATAATGGCCGGAAAGATGATGCTCAGTTCGTCCTCAAAGCATGGCTAAATGCCAAGGGGGACTTAGAGCAAATACAGTCTTTTGTCATTGCTTATCTCCAGCAGAATCCGAAGGAAAAAGGTACGACCTTCGTGCTCAAAGCTTGGTTGGATGCTAAGGGTAACCTAGATCAGGTAAAGCCTTTTGTCATCACATATCTCGAGCATAATGCCCAGAAAGATGAGGCGCAGTTCATCCTCAAAGCATGGTTAAATGCCAAGGGGGACTTAGAGCAAATAAACCCTTTTGTCATTACTTATCTCCAACATAATGCCTTAAAAAATGAGGCACAGTTCGTCCTCAAAGCTTGGTTAGATGCTGAGGGTAGCCTTGAGCAAATCCAACCTTTTGTCTTGTCTCATCTCCAGCATAATGCTCATAAAAATGATGCTAGGTTCGTCCTCAAATCCTGGCTCAAAAGAGCACTCCCCTATCCTCCCATCAGCCAATACCTCCAAACTTTTTTACAATCCCACGCCACCCACTCCCATTTAGCTGAACTCTATCAACTTGGTATGCACAATCCTGAGTACAGTGCCGCTGTAAAGCCCTACATCCCGGACTGGATCAGCGCGAACCTAAAAAACCCAGAAGTCGTATCCGTATGGGTCAGCTGGCTACTCAGCTACCGGGAGGAGGAGCAGGCGCGGCAATTGGCGGAGACATTGCGGAGCTATTACCAGCGTCAAGGAACGATGGCGGTATTTGAGGCGCAGTTGCCGGAAGTGGGGAGTGAAGAGCGGAAGGTAGTAGATGAGGTATTGGGTAGAGCTTAAATTGGGCCTGTGTAAGTACCCGATCACAATTAATGAGTGACTCTTGCTTTCTGGGAACAGCTGCCAGAAGAAGGTCGTCCAGAGCGGGAGTTAATTGCAGCCATATTACCGCAAAATCCCTAATCCCCACAGTCCTTGTTCAAATTAAAAATAAAATATTACTATATTTACTTTGCAAATACCATTGATTCATTCAGCAACACAAAAAATAGAGCAGCAATAAGCGACGCTGAAATTGTAGATAGACCAATATGCGAACACTCCCCACCGTCATTACAGCCTTTGCCAATAACGACCAGGACGTATACCTGCCCAAACTCAAAGCGGAAAGCGATGCGTTGCAGGACATGCTAAAATCCAGGTATGATGTCCGGCATGTGCCTTTGGATGCAGCCAGGACGGATAATCTACTTGATCACTTAAAAACCTATAAAGATTCCTTACAAGTCCTTCACCTGGGGGCGCACACCAATGAACACCTCATTAGGCTAAACGACCAGGAAGGCTGGGCGGAGGGCCTGGCCGAGGTATTGGCCAAATACGATGAGCTCAAGCTCATTTTTGTGAATGGCTGTAAAAGTCAGGCTCAAGCCAGAGCCTATTTGAAGGAGGGTATCCCTGCTGTCATTGCCACTACCTGCCCTGTTCCAGATGGACAAGCGGCGGAATTCGCAACTGACTTTTACAAATTTCTGGTTTCCAATTATACCTTGGAGGATGCCTTTAAAGAAGCAATCGGGAGGCAGCGCTTCCGCAGGCGTCATGCCAATTTGAGCAGTGTATTTGTGGCCAGAGGCCTGGATCTTGATTCAGACGGACCACAGGACCATCAATTGTGGTGCCTGTATCTACAGGAGGAGAAAAAGCACCAAACGTGTAAATGGCGCCTGGGGCATACGGAGCGGATACCTCGGGTCTTTGATTATTATGAAGCTTTACAAGCAGCGCCACCCAATGGTGCCAAAGTATTGAGCCAATGTTTTCACAAGGAGCATCAGCCCAGCAAATACATCCACTACCTCAGTGACAATGTGCTCCCCTATTTCAGTCTGGACGCCTTTTATGCCCGCAAAAGTGCAGCGTTACTGCCGTTTTCGGAACGTTGGATCATTGAACAACTCCTCGATCATGACCAATACGAAGGGGCCATCATCATTGGCAAAGGAGGAATTGGCAAAACCCGGATGATGCTACAGTTGGGTATGATTGCGCACGAAAAAGAATGGAACGTGATTGTACTCAATCGCCATTTTGAACGTTCCAATTTACGACAACTAGGTATTTATTTGAGCCAACTTGAGTACAAGAAGCACTTTATACTGATTGATCAATTTGAGAACTGTGTTTGGTTTGACGACCAGTTTCTGGATGATTTGGCCGCATATTGCCCAGGGACTGAAGAAATGCGTTTTTTGACCAATTGTCGCAGTTCTTATCAATTTTTGGGTTATTCTTATTATTTAAAAATCAATCTTGATGAACATACCGCACAGTCAGATTATGAAAAATGGGTGGTCCGCAACTTGCTAAGAGAGCTTGTTGCACCAACATCATTTACTCGGTATTCCGGGATCAAAACAGCCTCTTTTGCTGTTTTCTTAGGATATATGAAACAGAAAGAACCCACAGCGGACAATTTGGTCGGGTTCCCGGATTTTCAATCCTGGCTTCTACACCATTTCATACAAATGGTAGATCCAACGCGGAACCAGATTCAGCAATTTGACAAAGAGGTCAATTGGCTGCTGAGTTTTCCATTGCAAGAAGGCGAAAAGGATGAATATCTACGTGATGGTTCAGCTTTCAAAAGTTGCCTGAACAAGCTCATCAAGGATGGCTGGGTAGAAGAGAACCAGCAACAAAACTTCAACATATGGCGGATCAGCCAAAATACCATCATTGATGAGTTGGCCATGGTATATTTTCAGGGGTATGCGGACGTTAGAATAGAACTGAACAACTCCTTTGAGTATGCGATTGCCCAAGGACGAGGTAAAAACTGGATCAACAACATTCAACGCATTCGCAATGAGATCGCCCGCATAGGTGGTGAAGCTGTTTTTTTTCGATTGTTTCAGGGAATACTACCCAAGCATACCCATCTCGCACAGGTTATTTTCAGTTCCCAATTGTTGACCAAAGAAGAAGTGCTGCTTTTGATGGAGCAATACCCGGATATTGCCGAAGCAGTATTGCAGGACAATGACGCCATTTTGCCACTGAGTTTTGCTATGAATCAATGGGCCAAAGATCAGGTTGCAGCAGGCCCAGAGTTCCAGAAATTGATCAATAGGTGGATGGATGTACATGCTCCAAGCCAGCTCAATTCCGGTATTTTAGCCCGGTTCACCTCTACCTACCTCAAGTTGATTGGCCTCGATGAAAAAATCAAGCCCTATGTAGATCATTTTTGGAGTTTAGATGTCATCCCCGATGGTTCTTTTGTTTTGCAGGAATACATTGAGCGCTGCTCGAGTATAGACCCTTCGGTAAAGGTCTATTTCGAAAGATACCTGGAGCGTTATTCCCGCAAGGAAGGAGTAGAACACCTGATTAAACTGTGGTTGACTCATCAGGGAGAAAGAACTTATGTAGAAAATCTGCTGCCGATGGTTATCCAAAACCATACAGCAAAAAAGGGTACCCGGCATTTGGTTTTCAGTTGGTTGGATGCGGGAGGGGATAAAAAATTGGTAGCAAGGGCCTTTAGACAATATACCGACTCGATCATTGATGAAGTAGAATTTCCTTTTGTCATAGAGTCCTGGCTGCAAAAAACCCGGGATGTGCTGCCCGTCCAAAATGCAATCCAACAGTACCTGGAAAAACATCGAGCGGAGAAAGAGAGTGCTTACATGCTCAGAGATTGGTTGAAATACGGTAAAAACCCTGGATTGTGCGCGCCATTTGTAGAGGAATACCTGGAGACGCATGCCCAAGAAAAAGAGGCACATCTTGTATTGATGGAATGGTTGGAGATTAAGGGTGACTTTGATGCCATTGAACAAGCTTTGCTGCAACATTTGAAGTATCAGGCACATCAGGAAGATAGTCATTTTTTGATCAGGAGCTGGTTGAAGCAAAGAAAGAACCTTGCTGAGATTGAACAAGTAGTGGCAGAGTACCTGAAAAAATATGCCCAGAAGTCGATCATCTGTTACATTATCGCCTCGTGGTTAGATAGAGGTGGAGCAACAGTCATTGTGGAACCAACTGTAAAAATTTATCTCTTAAAGCACAATACTTACAAAGGCACCTCTTTCCTAATTGAATCCTGGATCAAAGCCAAAGGATCCTTGAGTTTAGTACAAACTGCTATCCTACAGTACGCACAATACTACCCCAGAGAAAAAGGAACATCACTGGTTCTCTCAGCATGGCTCCTGGCCAGAGGAAACCATGATCATGTTGAAGAGGCGGTTGAGCGTTACCTGAAACACCATAACGGAAAAATCCCTTCTTACCACCTTTTGCTGACCTGGCTCAACACCAGGGGTGCTCCTGCCGTTATTCTCCCCCACTTAACGATGTTTGTTAAAAGGCAGGCACCTAGCAAAGAAGCGAAAAATCTCATTGAGGCCTGGCGAAAAAATGGTTTTGATCCTTTTACCCTGATTGAATAAATGAGATTTTGGCTAAAAAAGCAAGATATGTAATTCAAGTGCACAACTATTGCATTTAAACGATCGTTTTCATCATTAGGTGCTTCGGTGGTATTCGCTCACCATCAGCCCTTAATGTGTGATAAAGGCCACCTTCGGTTGAATCCCTCCAATAGCCCAGGCTAGTGATGCTCTAAAAAATAGTACTAGCCTGGATTTTCATCTCACCAGAAGAAATGCGCAATGTTAATTTTTGGTTAATTATTACCAAAAATTAAAATAAAGCTATGTTTTTTAAACTGTGAGTAATATTTTTACACCCGACAATATGTAGTTCTTTGAAAAATGGCTTTTCACAAATGGCAGGTTAGTGATGCTACTGACATGATCTAAATTTTTTCACCATTAAATCTTTTCTTATGACACCTTTAAAAATTGGTTTGCCCGATGCCAAGAAGCTCTCTGAAGAGTTTTGGTACCTTATGCAAACAATAATTGAAGCTTTCACCCCAATTGATGATGTACCCAGGATCCAGCGCCCAAAGATGTTACATCGAATAAAATCTTGGAGGCGAGGTATTCGAAAGTTCAGTGCTTTCTTGCTTCTTGAATTTTTTTCAATTAATCGAACAAAGAAGCAAGGAACAAGCTATGTCCCGATTTGTTTTTCCCCGAGCTAGTCTGTACAGGCTAGTTGATGTAAGTGATCGATTGCTACATTTTGTAATACTTGAAATACCAATTATTGCACTAGACCGAAAGAACATCATTAGCCACCCTTGCTTCAGTTCAAGGGTAGTTGAGTTTGTGTACAAATACCACCATCTTGACTGGACAAAGGTACAGTCATTCATGAGAAGTCATTTTAGGGCCACTCGCGTTTCCCAAAAACCGATGCCCCCATCTTCGATGCCTGTGTGTAACCTTAACAGGGTAAACATTGTGCATCGAAGATTATTTTTTTGTCTCTTTCTACTTCAATAAATTTAGTTTTTATAAATTGGGACATCAAATAAAGAGATACCGATGATAAACGGAGAAGTCATTAAAGAAATTCGGAAAAAAAGTGGCCAAAGCCAATTTGAACTTGCCCAAGCATGCGAACTCTCGCAGACCTATCTTTCCCAGATTGAGAATGGCAAAAAAACCCCCAACCTCTCTACTTTAGAAGCCATCTGCAAACAATTGTCTGTCCCACTCCCGGTGCTTACCCTTTTATCGATAGAAAGAGAAGATATTCCTGCCAACAAACGCGACCTATACGATCGCCTTTATCCTACCATAAAAACGATGTTGTCGGAGTTGTTTGATTGAAGTTTCCATTTCTCCTTGTTCCACTCTGCTGTTTTTGTAATTTAAGCCATCGTTCTTCGCGAATAAATGGAACAAATCGCTTTTTGCTTTTATCTGCGTTTACTTTTCCCGATAATTGGATTAAAACCCAATGAAAGCAGCCATTCAGGGAGATGATATAGTATTGACCAATCATGAAATTGATGCATTGATAAATTTATACCATCATGAACAACTATCAAAAAATAAACCTCGCCAGTCAAATTGTTACCAGACACCATATATTGTTAATACGCCGCATTTTCCTCGAATCTTTGCCAGATGGTGAAGCGGCATTCAATGCGTTTTGGGAAGCAGAACGAGCAAACAAGGCGGTGCATTACCTCAAGGAGCAGGCGAGCTACTTTCCAGAAAAACGCCGCCTAGCATTGGCGAAGTATTACGACGTACAAAGCAAGTTACAGATGATGATGGTACAGCGGGGGGCGGAAATCTTCACTGCTTTTCCATCCCGCCTTACCGAATACCAAAAAGCCGAAAAAAAAGGCATTTTGGCAGAGCTTGATTTTGTCAAAAATGCACTTGAGCATAGCAATTTTGTGCACCGAAACACCATTTTGTCCACTTTTGCGGATGAACTAAAATTGTACCACGAAAATGCAGATTTAATCATTGGATTGCACCCTGGCTGGCGGGAAGACGAAGCCCTGGCCGATTTTGTAGAAGAAATGGATACGATGCGTTCACTACCCTATGATCCGGATGATTATGACAAAACGGATCTGGCTTATTTGGTACTCAGGCAAATCTCGCCCAAGAAAGACGGGAGTTGGTTGAATATACCTGAACATGAGCATGACCAGCTCATGCGATTGCTACAAAAAGAAGTCGCTTTCCTAATCCATACAGACGACGAACTATCGGAGGCACAAAGAAAAAAACTCTTTTCGGACAATGCAGCGCTGCTGCATTACCTCATCAATACGGTTGAACCCGTAAATTTAGCCTTCATTGCGCTGGTATACGAGACGATTCCCCCTGAAAATCGGCTGACGCTGGAATTTTCACCAAACCTGTTGCAGCTGGGTGGACAGTATGCACACCTTGATGAACTTACCGAGGCTGACCACGAGGCCATCTTCAGGTTGTTCGAATACCTCAGCAAAATTTGGGAGCCAAACGAAGCAGCGTTGACCCAGCTGTTTGGCAAAGATGCCCTGTATTTCATCAAAAAAGCCTGGGAGCAGTTGGCCAAAGCCAGTGAGGCACTCTGGGAATGGGAAACCGCTCTTGATTGTTATAAAAAGATCGCCAAATTTAGCATTCGGACTGGCAACATAGCCCGTGCGGATAAGGCCTTGTTTGAGGCAGTGGAGGCCTTAAAATCGGGTTCTCTGCAACAAGAAGCACTAACCTTGATTCGCCAAATCCTACAAAAGGATGGAAAACTCCTGCAATCATGGGGATTCCCAGATGACTTCAGCATAAGTAAAGACACCCGGGCTGCCCTAGAGTCGAGTATGGTAAGCCTATTAGACGAATTAGGGCTTTCTGACCAAGAGGTAAAAAACGACTTGTCCCTACTTCAAAGTGATGCCAATAAACACCTGGCACGATTTCATCTGGATGGCGAAACCGACACATTATCCTCGGAAGATTTACAACGCACTGTGGATTCCCTCAACCATTTTTATGGACTAGAGGGAAACCAGGATACCGTCCCCGATCAAGATAGGGTGAAAAACATGCTCCTATACCAACTCAACGAGACCCTTGACACCCCGGCCTTCAAAAACCTGTTGAGCGAGATAGAACCCCATGTTCTACAACTATCAGACGACCTTCAATTGCTTTATCAATTGAATGTTGCCAAACTACAGTATCTACAAGGCGATTCCGCTTGTATTGCCGCCTTCAAAAAGCTACTTCCCAACATGGCACAGTGGCCTTCCCGATTTGATGAAAGCCTTCAGGCCCATTGGCTGAACAACATGGTTCGAGCTTATCGCCTGGTACTAGCGGTAGAACCAGCACGAGTAAATGAACTTGGGAATTATGCCCTCAAAGCGCTCAACATCATGCTAAAAGGATATGTAGCAGCGCAGCGTGACCGTTCGTCAATGAATGCATTGATGAATGAAATAGAAGCCCTGCTGAAAGTCCTACTGCTCAACGAACAACAAGTACAAGCAGACTTGGGGTGTAGTCAAACGCTCTTACAAATGGTTTGGAACGTCTTGAGCTTCAGGAGAGAATTCCTCAATCTGTACTTGGGCAAGCGAAAAGTAGAGATTGCCCACGAGAGCCGCTATGTCGAACAAATAAGTGCACTCCGAAAATCTATTTATGCGTACCTGAAAAACTCTTCAGAAAGCGAGTCGAATGAAATGTGGAAAAAAGTGGGGGAGTTCCGTTCCAATGAATTTCCATTCTGGCACAAAAGCCTCGAAAAAAACAAGTGGGCAGATCCAGTTGGACCATCACTGGCCCTCTATTTTTTTAGCAAAAACGGGGAAAAACGGACAGTGATGATGCTCTCCTTTCAACCGGAAGGCCATGCCGTGCCAATGGAGCAATACCTATATGCAATAAGAGCAGTCCCCCCCTTAGTAGAGGCTTTTGTGACCAGCGGTTCCAGTGATTTTGGGAATATAACAGCCGATCCATACCATTCCAGGGGTCTTGATTTGAAAGAAGAGGGGGAAGAGGCGAATGGGAACTTATTCGCACCAGGTTGGGAGAATGCCTTCAATCAACTATTCGGCGATTTTCTGACCGGAGGAGAGGCATTGTATAGCCAGTCACGCCAGCAATACAATCTGCTGGCCCCTCCAGCATTGCCTTTAACCCCTCGTTTGAATTTATATTGCGATCATTTTCTGCAATTATTGCCTATTGAGCTGCTATCGAAAAACCCGGCGACACAGCTTGGACTGCATAGTAATTTTTCGATTGTTTTGCAACGAGCCTATAACCCTGAACTGATTAATTGGGGTTATGACGTGGTATGCCTAAGTTCCGACCCGGGCAAAACTGACCTTCCACCTTTGCCTGGCGCCGAAAAGGAAATAGAATCCATTCAGGCCATACTCTCAGCAGTTGGGGTAAGGGTAAGGCATTTAAAAGGAATGAACGCGACAAGGGCAAATCTAGAAAAAGCCCTTAAAGCCTATCCGGCGATTGTACATTTTGCGGTACACGGCTTGGCAGACACCAATTTGCCGCCAGAAACTTCCTCGTTGGTACTCAGCCCTGATGGTGAAGACGAATCCAGCTGCCTGCTCACCTATCAGGACATCCTGCTCATGGACTGGTCGTCGGTGAAGTTGGTGGTCCTGTCCGCATGTAACTCATCGGTAGGCAAGGTGCGCAAAGGCTCCCCTATTCAAGGTCTGGCATACGCTTTTTTATCCAAAGGAGTACAGTGCGTGGTCGCAAGTCGTTCGCCTGTTTCGGACCAGAGCTCAGCCAAAATTATGAACAAATTCTACCAGTACCTGCTCCATACAGACGTCACCGATGCCATGCGCTTGACCCGACGCTGGTTTACTGAAAATCAAGATAGAGATGTCTCCGCAAAAGACCTTGCTGCATGGGGAATTTGGAGTTAGGTTGGTGAAAAGGAGGTAGTCGTTGATGGCGATGGCCAGCAGGTAGTTGGTGCCTTTCGGGGAGGGGAGGCTGGGCTGCTTCGACGGTCTTTGCGGACGAGGTCGCGATCGGGCATTGCTTGGTGTTGGGCGGTTTTGGGGTGACTATAGAGAAAAAAAGATAACTAATGAGGTAAATGGGCTGCCACGAGGGCAGCCTATTTACTTTTGGATATAAGTACTTCTCATCGGAAGTTTAAGGCCTTTAGCGAGTAGAAATTTTTAAAGAAACAGGGCGGTGGTCGCTGGTTTTTTGATTCCTATTAAGGGAAGCATTCACCAGGTCGTGAATTTCATGTTCGATGTAACCTGCATTTGGTTCGACACAGATGTTCAAATTCCAATTGACCAAGGGCTGAGTAAACAAGATATGATCAATCAGGATTTTTTTATTGGATTCATTGGTCACAAAATCATTAAATATGGCTGACCAGCGCAGTTCATCTGGAAAATCAAACAAACAATGATTTAGAAAACGAGTAGCCGCAAAGACATCCCCCTGAATGTTGGCAATGAGATCGAAGAACAAGTACTTTTCTTCAAATAATTCTTTGCCGGGGCCATCGTTCATATCACCCAAAACAAAAATAGCAGGTTTTTCGATTTGCTCAAATTTGCGGTCAATATAGCGGCGTACGTTGGCTGCTTCGGTGGCTAATTTCACCCTAGCTTTTAAGGATTCCAAGATAAATTCGTCTCGGGTCTCTTGATTCGTAGAGTTCCACATGGAGCTCCCCTGGTTGATGTATTTGCTTTTAAAGTGTACTCCAATGAATTCGACCCTTTGACCAGAGATATCCATCACCAAAACTTGGGGAGTACGGTAATGACTATGGCTAACTTCCTCAAACGATCCCCAGTGATGTACACGCCAGTTTTTGCCCCCGGAGAAATCGTGCCAAGTCTCTACGGGCAAGATGGAACATTGCGCTGCCCATTCTTGCTTGACCAAAAACCAAATCCATTGTTCACCACGTTGACCGTTGCTGCCTCCAGGATCAATGGGTACATAGCGGTCATCCAGAATTTCATTTGCAAATTGTTTCATTTGCGCCAAACTCGGAGCGCCTTCCGTGATGCAGAGGATATCTGCATCGATTTGGGCGAGTTCTGCTTTTACCCCTGCTTTACGCGCGGTTAAATTGAGATTGAGATTTTGCCCTAGCAGATTGCGGGCATGCTCGATGTTCCAAGCACTTAGTTTTATGGTTGCCATATGATGTATAATTAAGTTTTCAACGGTTTTGACCCAAATCACTGACGGATCTAAGGGTAATTAGGTCTGTGTATATAGCTTTCAGTAGATTGATGATTTGATAAGCTGAGTAAGTGGTATTTTTCTATGGTTTGGCTTGATAAATGAGTGGGCAAATAAGCAGAGGCCATCTCCAGGCCCAAATGAAGAACTTGGAGATGACTTCCAATACATTAGAAACCCAGCTAGAAAGTCTGAGTGATGCCATTTTCGCGCGCTTGCGTTTCGTTGTAAGAGATAAAGTGAACAACATCTCCTTTGTGGTTCAGCAAGCGGATGGTGCCACCGCTATTGGAGAGTTGTACCGCTTTGCCATCGAGTAAAATTCGAGTCGTTTCACCGGCCCCCAAGGACTCAATCGAGAAGAAAGACCGTTTGTTGTTTTTATCCAAGAAGGACCAGTTGCTCAATTGAACCGGAGCACGCCCTATATTGATGAGGGTAATGGTTTCTTTGCCCACGTCGTCGCCTTCAGGGTTGATCAGTGCCGCCACGATTCGGATGCTGCTGCTCACTACAGGGGGCGGCGGCACCGGAGGGGGGGTAGGACCGGTATCAGGAATTTCCACTCCGCGAATGAATTTGGGGTAAAAAGTCCGGATGTGCCTTTTGTTTTCGCTGTTGAACAAGCTCAATTCGTACTCAGCTCCATTGATGAACGCCTTGCGGGGTGCGTTGATGCCCTCATGAGCCCGGATGGTGCCGAGGGCCATCAGGCCTTCAACACTACAACCTACAAAAAAGCCGCCAACGGGTTTGGTCAAAGGGCGGATGGCTTTGCGGTCGTAATCAGCGGCCATCCATTTGAAGGAGATGGTAACACTTTCGGGATAATGCTGCTGGTCTTTGGCTTGTTTGGTAGCCGAATAAAAAATGCGGTCAGCGTCCAGTCCAGGGAATTGCCCAGCGTGTACTCCATCTACCTCGCGGGCGAAGCCATCGTCCAAAAAATACTTGTACCAGAAGTGGTAGCCTTGAGCTTTGGCACCATCTTGTTCGCCTACGATGACGTGTTCAAAACCCGACAGGTGGGGCTCGCCAGCTTGAGCAAACTTGCGGAACCACATCTCCATGAGGGTATTGTACCAACGTTCTTTGCTTACAGAAGTACCGGTTTGCAGGGCAACATATTCGCGGGCCACCAGCATGGGTGGGGTATCGATGATGCTAGAGAGGAAAATGTGTAGTTCTTCCCGTTCTTCATCGGTATCGTTTTCTTCGTCCTTCTCACTCAGTGCGTAGTTGTCAAAAAGCTTTTTACAGAAATTGTAGGTTTGCTTTTTGCCATCAGGAATCAACACTTCGGGTAACACTCTCAATTCTGGGGTTGAAACATCCAGTTTGGAGTTGACTTTGACAAAACCGTTCAAGTTACTTGTGTCGGCAGTGTCTAATACAGGTTTTAATCCATTGCCTTCTTGATCGGCGTTCCAAATTCGTTGATAAATGTCTAGTGCCATTATTGTAGTACTTTTAAATAAGAGATATGATGAAATGGTGTATCCTAAATTCTCAATTTCTAAGTCGTCTATTCTTTGTGTACAAGATAAGGCATTTAGTTGATTGTGTACTAATTGCGCGAGAGTTTTAATGTTCTTTTGGAAAACTTTACATTTAATTAACAATTTCGTTACATTTTACAAGGAAAGCATCTAGGATAATTTTGCTGCGGATTACATACCCGCATATACCCCATACCCCATGTACCCCATGTACCCCATATACCCATGACTAAAGTCATGGGCTGGGGTGGTGGGGTGGCCTCCCACGGATAAATCCGTGGGTTGGCGGGGAGTATTACATCTATGCCAGAGCCTAGGGAGGCATTGGTTGTTTCGGTTGGATAAGTAACAAACAGTTCATCATCAAATTAAGCGCCTCATCATCAAATTAAGCGCCAGTGAAAAATTATCATAATGTCAAATGTGATTGATTACTAATTTTGATATTAAATCCAGTAGAAATAATTTAACACTCCATCGGAGGTGGGCTGCTAAACTTTTACATCCAGTCTAGGATTTATCTATTATCAGCTAGTTTTGGTAGAAAAACCTATGCAATAAAAAAATATTAGAATAAATTGCATAGAAATAGAGCATCCAACTACACGAATCTCAATCCATATATTTTCACATGAGAAAGGCTAGCCTAGTTTTAACAATATTGATATTCCATTGTTTATTAGGCACTTGCCAATGGAGTAGACTACCAAGTACGATTGGAAAAATAAGAGCCAATAGATTGCAGCGCCTCAATCAAATACGACCAAAGGGTTTAGACCATTATGATGACATATACAAGTTAAGGGAATTGCCCAATCCAGGTTTTCCTAACAAAGCGCCAAACCCATGGGGCGAAGGCAATAAACAGACATTTGGCTGGCCAGATAAACAAAGCGATAAAAGCGGCAATGGGGGGCGAATTTCAAAACCCAATCAATACAATCCACTCGCTCCACACATAGATTTTAGCCCTTCACGAAAACACTATTCACCAACAATATCAATTTGGTCTCAAGGGCCAGCATTTAAAAGTTACTTTCAGAGCCAGCTGGAAAAGCATACTGCAGTCCAACAAGCGTTTTTACACACCTTAGGTTATTACGATGGTGTAGCGGATAGCAAAAGGGATGACCTACTCCAACAAGCCATTGAACAATTCAATCAAGATCATCCTTTGCCTTTAAAAAACAATTTTGAATCCAAGGACACTGCGGCGTTTTCCACACTAAATATTCAACAGACCTTGGATGACTATGCCACCTTGTTCATACAATTGGGGTATAATGAAGGGGATAATAAAATAGAGCCTAGAACGAGTATATCCCAATTAAAGGAAACAATTGCAAAATTTCAGCAAGCCCTACAGTTGACGGTAACCTCTCGTATTGACGAGCCCACGAGCTTAAAAATCGAAGCCATTTTTGCGGAGCGGGCCAGAAAATTAAAAGCCTTGGGCAAACTTCCTGCCGAAGCGGAGCAGGATGAAACTGCCATCACCGAAGCCCTATGGGCATACGGCAAAGAGCAGCAGGAAGAAACCATATTGGACGCGGAAGCAGCCTTGGACGAGGATTGGAAAGAAAAAATGTGGGAGATCCTGGAATTGGGTTTTGGCCTCCCCATTGATGACCTGATTGAGCTGACGGGAAAGGTATTGGATTATTTGAAGGAAGACAAAAACAAAGTGCAATACCCCCGGATTGAGTCCTATTTGAAGGAAGAACGTGCTTTTGTGGATTACATCCTCGGCGCCAGGGATTTGCCCTGTGAGTTGAACCTCATTGCCCAAAACCAATACAGCTTCCGCTACCTGGACTTGGGCACCCGTAGGCTGGTATTGCGCAAGCTGGCAAAAGATTGGGAGCTGCTGGAACTGGACGCCGAGCGAAAAAACGTACGTAAGCGGGTGAAAGGAACGGAGGCTGTACACGAGTTTGAAGTAGCATGTGGGTTGCTCTTGGCGGAGCGCAGTACCGACAGCCTGGGGTACATCTACATCAGCCCCTACCCTACCCCGGCCCAACACTTGCGGATTCAGTTGGGCAAGGAAACGCTGGCGTTTGATTTAAAGGAAGGCAAACTAGTGGGCACGGCAGTAGATACCGTGTTGAAGGCCTATTTTCTGCGCACCCGCCATTCGGTGCTGGTACAAAATGAAATACTCCGTGAAAGCAGCAGTGCTGAAGCGCAGATAGATCCCATGGTACTGGCGCAAATCCAACAATCGCTCAATACCCGGGCGGCAGAATTCCAACAAAGCATTCATTTCATCACTTGTTTGAATGAGCGCTACAGCAACATGGAGGATCTGGCCAAGGTCAAAACCCGCAAAGATATTGCTGTACATACCGGGAAAAACCTGGGCGAAAAAGACCTGAAAAGTTTACAAAAGCTGCTCAAGAAGCTGGAAAAAGCCGCTAAAAAAAGTAATGAATCTGCTGAGTCGAATGAGGCATCAGTGGTGGTGTGGGTAGGCAATGAGTCGAGCGAAGAGTGGGCGCTGTACCTGGATTCGCTGGCTTTGCAAGGGGCCTTGGCGGGTAAACACCTCGTGGTGTTCGCCGGGCAGGTACCGGGTACCAAGCTATTGCAGGCCGTGACGCAGGGCAAGACCGGATTGAGCACAGTGACGGTTTTCCCGGAGGTGGTTTCCGGGCAGGTGACGGTGAGTTGGTTGAAGGCTTTGTACACGATCATGGAAACTGCGCCGACGGGGAAGGAAGTGCCCTTGGAAAAGCTGTTGTGGCAAAGTCTGGAACTGGCCATGGTAAAGGTGCCGGTGGAGAAAAGAGGGAGCTGGGCGGGGCTGAAGTATTTTCAGGTGCATCGCTTGGAGTCGGAGCAACGATAAGGGTTAATTTTGAAACACTAAACGCTTGATTTTGGCTACACCAAAATGATAATTTACCACGACGGACCAACGATCACGAAGTTTTGCTCTGCGCTACACGACGCAAGCCTCCTATTCCATCCATAAAAACCAAGTATTGGTAGAATCTCCAAGAATAAATGAAATTTTTTCAAATAAATTGAATGTACATATTCGTTTAAATGTCTGTTAAAAACCAAATACCCATAGGATGATTAGTATGAAAAAAACCAATCTTATTCTGGTGCTCGCATTGATGTATAGTAGCATTGGGCTGAGCCAGTTCAGTAGATTAATTACAGGAGCTATAGAAAATGCTGCGGTCAAAAGTGTAACCCCAAGTTTGGAAAGAGAAGTGCTGCGCCAGAGCTTGCGGAGCCAGGAGCGGCTTTTGCTGGAGGAGGGCGGCATCAACAGCGAAAGGCTAATGATAGAGAAGCTCAAGGAGTTTTCAGAAAATGCTATGCACAAAGCCCCAAAAACAATAGAAATAGAAATCACCAAAGACCCCAGACTAAGAAGTTTGCTTGAAACAAGGGTAACCACTGGTGCAGCGCCCGTTCCCAAAAAACCATCCAGCAATACGAATCGGGAAACCATCAAAGACCCCATGCTAAAAGGACTGGTGGAAAAAACGGTGAGCCCTGAGGCGGTTCCTGCACCCAAAAGCCCTCCTAAAAGGGTCGAAACAAGTCCAAAACCGACAGATCGCAGTGCTGCTGAGGCTAAACCAGCACCACTGAAAGCAGAACCAAACTATTTTGATCATTACAATAGGGCTCATTTCTTCGATGTTAAGCCCCTGCGTAATGATATGTACCTTTTTGACTTTAAAAGGCTGAAAGCGGAACAAAAATTCAATAAAAACCTGCTCCAACACAGCCTACTCCAACAAGAAGTACTGGGTACCCTTGGATATTATCCTGCTCAAGGCGGCCTAAAAAATGAGGCGGCCCTGCAACAAGCCATTAAACAATACAACGAGGAGCACGACTTGTCCATCCCAAGCAAATTTGAGCTAAAGGACAGTGCAGCCCTCAGGACATTCAGCTTTCAGCCGATGCTGAAGAAGTACACGACCTTATTTGAGCGGTTGGGCTATGCGGCACCCTCGGCTGAGGCCGGGCTCCCCGAGCTCAAGACAAGCATCAAAGCCTTCCAGCAAGCCCAGAAATTGCCCTTGAGTGAACGAATGGATGCCGCAACCCGGGCTCAGGCCAAGGCGGTGTTTGCCGAACGGGCCAGGAAACTCCATGTTTTGGGACTGTTGCCCGCTGCTGCCAAGAGCGACGAAGCTGTAATCAGTGCGGCTTTACAGGAATTTGGCGCCCGCAAACAAAAAGTGCAGGTACTTGAAGCCGAGCAAGCCCTAAACCAGGAATGGGAATACCTGGCTGGTCAATTGCTGCGCTTGGGTTTTGGCAAAAAAAGCAGCGCCAGAGACCTCGCTGCCCTCATCCAGGAGGTGCAAAGTTACCTAGGGCAGGACCCTAACCCGGCAGCAATCCAGTACCCCAGCATTGCCGCATTTGTGGTGAAAGAGTTGGCATTGGTAGATTATTTGCTGAAGCCACAAACTCAACCCTGTGAATTGAAGGTCATTCGGGACAATGATTTTGTGTTTCGTTACCTGGATCGCGGAGACCGGAAGGTCGTGCTACACAAGGTGGAAAACTGGTGGGAGCTGTTGGAAATTGATGTAAATGCTGAGCTTGTAGTCGATCGACAAATCGGCGGCAGTATCGAATACAGCTTTGAAGAACAATATGGGCTCGTGCTGGCCGAGCGCAGCACCGATAGTCTGGGTTATCTCTACGTCAGTCGCTTGCGCTCCCCTGAGCAAAAGGTGCGGGTGCAGCTGGGTCCAACGGTGTTGTGGCTGCCAGAGGCAAAGGGTCGGGTCGTCATTGACACCAGGGCCGATTCCCTGCTCAAGGCCTATTTTTTGCGTACGGAACGTTCGGTCATGATTGGCTACGAGGAAGCGGAGCTGGAGGTAGACCTGGAAGTAGAAGTAGAGGCAAAAACAGATTTGGATGTGGATGTAGACCTCAAATGGGAGGAATTGTGGGGCATTCAGGCGGAACTCAACGAGGTGGCCATAGACGTTCAGCACCGCATTCATTTCATCAACTGTTTAAACAAAAACTATAAAGCCCCGGTCCTACTGCCACAAATCGGGAGTCTGGCCGAGATAGACCTGGGTGAGCTACCAAGCGGTGAGGCCTGGAAAGAGTTGGGTAAACTGGCGAAAAAGTGGGAAAAAGCGCTGAAAGACCTGGAAGAAAAAAGTACCGTGGAGCCTTCGGTCACTATCGAGGTCAGTACCCGTACCGAAGAGGAATGGGGCGTTTACCTGGATTCGGTGAGTCTAAGCCAGACTCTGGCCGGGAAACATGTGGTGGTGCTCTCAAGTACCCTGGGTGGCAAAGAATTGTTGCGGGCCATGGAAGGCCAACAAAGTGGGATGGCCAGTTTGATCCTGTTTCAGGAAGCGGCTGATCCTGGTGCCATCGCTTTGTTCTTAAAAGCGCTGCAAAAGATACTGGCTGGAGACCCTGGCGTTTCGCCTGCGGGCCTGGAGCTGTTGTTGCAGCAGAGTTGGCAAGTGGCCTTGGAGAAGGCGCCTAAGGCTCAAAAGGCGGCAGTGGAAAAGTTGCAGTATTTTCAGGTGCAGCGGTTTTGAGGTGAAAGGGTGGCAGTAGTACAATGAATAGCGGGGAGATAGCGATAAAATGTACAGGATGTAGCCATCCTGGTAGCGGTTGAACTTCCATTGGTTCAACCGCTGCCGCGGTTGCGAAACCCCGCAAAATCGCTCAACCCGCGGACGACCGCGGCTATTCAAGATTCAACCGCTGCCGCGGTTGGGGGTTCAACAATCGGGATGGGTCTATAATCCTTTCACCCCTTTAGCAAGGAGTAGTAAGAAATAATAATGATAGCTCACAGCTTTGCTGCTCGATTTAATTCAACCAAAGCGGCAGGATGGAAAAACGGATGAAACGGATGGAACGGATAAGAACGGATCAATCTGAGGTAACCTAAAACTGATCCGTTCTTATCCGTTAAATTCCAGGACATTGCCAGACAGATCATAAAGGCCTAGTTCGTTGGCTTTCTTTTGGCCTACGGGTTGAGTGTTAAAATCGGAGTTAACAAAAATCAAGTAATTCGCAGCAAATCAAATCATTCTACGAATCATTTCCTTTTTTTCATTAATTTTCATCAAAAAAAGAATGGGCACCTTTTTTTGGGTTTCTTCCCACAATGCAGCCAGTCCCCTCCCCAGTGTATTGGATGAATTCGATGCTATAGCCAAAAGTTTGCGCCCATTGATCGAGCGGCTGATTTTGAAATTGGTCTTCAAGTTAAAGGCCGATCATGCCAGTATGATCGAAGAATTTTCAGATCTGTCAGGTTTAATTGAAATATTTCATTTTTCAGGACATGCCAACGGCCATCGACTGGACATTCTGGGAGGAGGACATATACAGGGTTTGGCGCGGTGGTTTGGCTTAAAAAACAATGCAGAGGGCAAATCCCCCCCCAGGCTAGTTTTTTTAAATGGCTGTGCCACAAAGGATCAGGTAGCTGTACTTCACCAATATGGGGTTACTGGCGTTATTGCGACAAATTACAAGGTCGATGACCAAGAAGCTTATGTTTTTGCCAAAACTTTTTACAATGAATGGGTAAAAGAAGGGGTTACCTTTATCCAGGCGCTCAATTTTGCCGAAGGAGCCCTTAAAGGAGTACCTCGTTATGCAGATCAAGCATTTTCCAGAGATACGGGTGATTCATTAGGTCTCAACTCGGATCAAGCTACCTGGGGCTTTTTCCCCAACCCTTCGCTTGATGCTGAGGCCTTGCAACAGTATCACAATTGGGCATTGAACCCCATTGTGGAGTTACCCCTTGTAATTCTGGACAACTATAGCCCCCTCAGCCGCGACAGCATCCGCAAGCTTGCATTCAAGTACATGAAGTACGCCAAAGAGCAAAAGCGAAAAATTGATGAGCGGGCCCCCCTCTTTGACTTGATCCGCGACTTGCCCTGGGTGGTGGGCACTCACTTGCGGCGTTTATTTGCCCTAGCAGAAGGCATGAGTGAACCCCAGAACAATCTTGCTCGCCTGAAGGATATTGACGGAGCTTACACGGATTTTTTAAGGTTTTTGTACAACATTCTAGTCTCCATGTTATGGGACTTACAAAAGGAGTTGAAGGTTTTGCCTAAGGAGCAATTGCCCTTCCCTGTGGTGGATGCGGAAGAAGCCCCAAAGGTGGATTACCTCAATAACATCCGGCTTTATCTGAAAGTGCTCAGGGGCATCGAGGGGGATGTTTTAGAGCTGGAAGCACACATGCAGCAGTTTCTGGAAACAATTGATGGTGACTCCCAGTTGATAGATGGCCACAAGCTCATGGCCGAATTACACCTGGCACTCAACGACCCCGATCCAAAAAGGTTGAAGGACTTTTTGGCCAACCGAAACCAGGATCTGGACAATGTGCAGGAGCTTTGCCAGAAGGCGGAAGCCACCTACGTCAGCTTTCTTGAACAGGCCTTTTTCCTGAGCAACTACCGGTTATTGTCCATTTGGTCGATCTCTGTTGATCGGGTAAGGTTTATAGAAACGACAGAGCCCTACATGTACAAGACGATAGACTTGCATGGCGCTTTTGGGAACCTGAAATTTTCTAATACTGCGGAGCAAAGTCACGGAGACAGTTATTGCATTGCATTGGCATTGCGCCGTTCTGAACATCCCGATTCTCTGCGAAATATCCTGAATTTGTCGCCCTTTTACATCGACAAAAATGCCTTTTTATCCAAATCGGAAAAGGGAGCGCATCCTTCCATTTTTGCATTCCAATATCAATTGGATGGAGATAGGTTTCTGTTTTCCAACATTGATCGCGACCGCAGTTTTACTTATCAGAACACTGCCAATCAGGAGATGGTGATTGATGAGGCCGGGGCAGTTTTTTCAAAAGCTCTTGACATCGGTGAAGCAGAAAGTCGAAATTTTGAGGTCATTTATTCCCAACTCAAACGCCTAAATAAAGACTTTAAAGGATCATGACGCAGGAGTTCAGGAAATCAAGTCCATTCAAGTTATTGGAACCCTACCAGGCGTCGGAGGCCAAGTACTTTTTTGGCCGCGAAAAAGAGGTCATTTTACTCAACGACCTGCTCAATCGAAGCAAATTCGTATTGATGTACGGCGCATCTGGCACTGGTAAAACCAGCTTGATCCAGTGCGGCTTGAGTGGAATGTACGCTCCTCGGGACTGGTACCCTTTATTTGTTCGGTACAATGGTGATTTTGTTCAATCGATCGAAAACAGTTTGGTAGAAACGTATAAAAAAGGTGTTCCAGATGGCGATAAAAATGAAATATCAACCTTTACGAACCTGCCTTTGCGAGACAAAATCAGGGCCTTGTTCCTTCAAAGTTACCGGCCCATCTATTTGATACTCGACCAATTTGAGGAGTTGTTTATCCTCAGTGCAGATCGCGAGAATGCCAGCAGGGCGTTTTTTACCACCCTCAAAGAACTGAATTTATTCAGTGACGACCTGTTTTGTAAAATGATCCTGGTGTGCAGGGAAGAGTACCTGGCTCATTTTTATGCATTTGAAAAAGAGCTGCCCTATCTTTTTGAAAACCGTTTTCGGCTGGAAAAAATGCGGGACGAACAAATGCTGAGTTGCATCCAGCGCATGGTGTCCGCAGCATATCCGGGGTTTCTGCCGATACAGATGGGAGAAGAAGTTGCCCGACAAATTTTAAAAAACATTAAAACTTCAAAAGGGGACATTGAGCTTGCAGAATTACAGATCTACCTGGATCGCCTGTACCGGGAGGATTTGGTACGAAAAGAACGTTTACAACTTTCAAGAGCACATGTTCTATTTGATGCTGAATTGGTCCGGGAAGAAGATTTGAGCGAGGTGTTGAATGCATTCCTGAACGAACAACTGGAGTACATTCAAACAAGAGTAGAAACTGGCAAGTTGAGCCAGGACTTGCTCCTCCAGATCTTGTTCAAGTTTGTGACAACAGAAGGAACGAAACAGAATTTAAGTGCGGCGGAGTTGTTGAAGAAAATGCAAGAAGGCGTCAATAGTTCTCAATATACTAAAAGGGAAATTGTGCTTTGTTTAGAAAAACTCCTGGATCCCAAGATCAAATTGCTCAACCGGCTTAACCAGGTCATGCAGGCCCCGGAACGTTATGAAATCATGCACGACCGAATGGCGGCATGCATCTTCAAACGCCTGACTACAACTGAAATTCACCTGCGGGAAGCACAGCAAATTTTACAAAGCAGATTTAAACGCTACGGGGATGCGCTTAGCAACGTTGCTAAAGAGTACCTTACGAGAGGAGATTTAGCCCTGATAAAGTCGAACATGAACATTGGGGCCCTGGAAGCACCAGAAAAGAAGTTTGTGGCCGACAGTGCCCGTTACAACTTCTTTCAAAGACTTGTTTACACGCTGGCCATATTGCTCGGTTTGTCTATTGTGGGGGGTGTAATAGCATGGAATAGCCATCTCCAATTCATAGAAAACACCGTTCGCAATTTTGTACTCCACTCCAAACTGCAAGAAGATAAAAACCCTGTAGTGGCACTGGCTTCGCTGGATTCGGCTTTTCGTTACAACCCCAGTAGTGATTTGTTGATCCAAACGCGAAAAAACTTATGGCTCAATCAACAATTCTACTCCAAGCGGAAAAAACTTCCTTTTAGCATCAGTGCCATTGAAGTGTCTGAGGATGGCCAAATTTTGCTCATTGTTGCTGATAAAAAAATAGTCAGGACAAATGCGCAGGGGCGTCCCCTTGATAGCCTTGTACTAGCATCCCCTGTGGTGGCAGTGCGTATGCTTCAAAATCGGGGTGCGTATTTTGTCGACGAAGGAAAAAGGGTTTTTTTTTGGCCTTTTCAACAACACAAAGCCCAATGCATTGATAGTCTTGAAGCCAGTGCTTACGGCATGGACCTTCACTCTGGATCAGACAGGCTAGCCATTGTAGACGGTACAGGCAACTTATACCTTTGGCAACAAAAAAGACGAAAAAACAGGAACCACATCACCCATAATGGCATTCCCCTGGAAATGAATTACTCAGGTATTCCACGGGTTTACCCCGACCACAGCCTAGCTTTTAACCCCAGGGGTGATCGATTGATCAGTGGCATTCATTCCAATAGTTGTGTGTTAATGGATCTGAATGCACGGGTAGTTCGACTATTTCCGCCCATTCACAAAGATGTGGTTTTGGCCGTAGACTATGCCCCCCAGGCAGAGCGCGTATTGACTTGCAGTCGCGATGGGCAATCCCATATCTGGGACATAAGCACTCCTTCAGAGACAGTTCAGTTCCCAATTTTCAGTCGTTATAGTCAAAAAGACCGGGTCAACCTGGGAAAATTTTCGCAAGATGGCCAACACGTCATTTTGGGCTACACCAATCATAACGTACAAATCTGGAAGCTAAAGCACGACGTGGTATATGACTACCTTGGGCACAATGAAAAGGTTGTCGGAGCCAACTGGTTGCCAGGATCTGACGCCTTCATTACAGCCAGCGCTGATTCCTGTTTGTTGTGGTGGAAGGTATCCTCTCATGCGAAAGCAGTTTGGGGTAATTTTGATTTCGGCATTGGAGGTTTGTGTTTGATTCCAGGTCGCAATGGCTTGTTTGCAGCTGCGGGTACGGGAGAATTAGACTATGAAGTAACTATCAAAAACTTTGACTACGAGGAAAGAGTCCCCCTGGCCCCTCAATTCATCTCCCACTGGTTAAATGGGCAAAAAGATGCTTTAAAAAAACGCATTGACCTGGAGGGAGTCAACAGGATCATTGCACTGAAGGACCAGAATACCATTGTGATTGGAGGGAGCCCTGGTACACTTTATTTTTGGAATCTGGAGAAAGATCAGCTACGCGCAATCCAAACCGACATGAGTGAAATACGTGACCTCTGTTTGATGGACTCGGGCCGTTTGGCGGTTCTTGGTGATCAACGTATCGAAATTCGGGCCCCAGATGGCCGTAAGATTGAAACCCTCCCAATTCCTGACATGGGTAGAATGAATTGCCTGCAATGGAGTACTGTACAGCAACGATTATACCTTGGATTACATGCGACTGACAACGGCAGCGGCTTATATACTTTTTATGATCGTCAATGGCATCAAGTACAGGGCTACCCTTCCAGCGTGGTCAGCCTTGGTTTTTCACCTGACGGGCAAAAGCTTGCTGCAGGGACAACTGATCATTTCGTTTATCTAGGAAAAATAAATAACATCAAAGCTCCCGATGTGCTCCCTTTTTCCAAGTTTAGCCAGGACGGTTCAGAAAAATGTTATGACCTGACTTTTTCGCCTGATGGCGAAAAATTGGCGCTCGCCACCAAAGGAGGCAAATGTATTGTATTCAACTTGTCCAGAAAATCAGAAGAAATGATCTTTGGTGATCTCGAAACCCAGGGGATGTTCAGGGTTATTTTTGCCCCTGATGGAAAGTCAGTATACTGCGGTGCAGGTGACGGCAAGGTATATCAATATTTAATTCCTGAATTTGGGAACTAAAAAATTTGCAATTGTGTCTTGATTGCATTATTTTTAACCAAACTAAACTCAGTACAACATGAAAAACAAGTTTTTCTTACTGGCCATTCTATTTCTCGCCTTCAGTGCGACTCCCGTATCCGCTCAATTTAGTGTATACGGAATCTCGAAAAAAATTGCTTCGTGCAACGACACCTCAAAAAACCTCAAAAGGTACGATGTGTTGACTGCTTCAAGTGGAGGAACCACCATCAAGTTGTTTTTTAAGGAAAAAAATGCATTTGTCGATATCCTTGATCCGAGGATTCTGAATGCACAAGGTAAAAAGGGCATCTGGAGGCTGAAACTTACCAACCCAAACAGCGTAAAAACCTGCATCACATTCAAGTTAACTGTATTGGGGAGGCTGAAAAGCGCGACCGTGTTACCTAGAAACAGCGCATCGGCTGATTTTATTGGTTACGAAGTATTGAAACTTATTGAATCACCTGAAGGAGACACCAAGTAGTGCTCAAAACCAAGATACCAAAGGAAACAGTGATTAGAACATAGTGCTGCCAGCCTAGAGCCTGTCTTGGTCGTATTTCTATTTTTTTCAAAAAAGTAAATCATATCCACTATGAAAAAGTATATTTTCTTTTTTTTCACACTGTTGATGGTTGTTCATACGCCACTCTTTGCGGGGATCAAGGTTGCCGTTCTAAAGGATGCAAAAATGTTTTGGAGCTATTGCTCAGACCCTGTAGTAGTCAATCCGAAAATTAACCCCTACAAACCTCAGTTTGAAATCACTCTATATTATACCAGTAATCGAGGTTCTGCAAAGTTGCAAGTCACTCAGAATGAAAATAGCAGCTCTTATATCCCAGTTGATCTAGGGTATAACTCCAGGATCAAACTCAAAACCTTTTACCGGTTCATTTTGAAAATAAGCACCGATGGAAAAAAAATTGACAACATTGAAGTTTGGGAAATAGGTTGCCCAAAGGGGAAGAACATAAAAAAAATTGACGCTCCTCTAGTTAATTGTGCGCCTAATTGCCTGGCGGTATATGCAGGTTCAATATCTACAGATATGAAGGATTTCTATTCTAACAATCCCCTTTCATTGGAAATTTCCACAAAAGGACAGCCGATAAACAATATTTCTGATCTTAGGGCAACCGTTGCAGTAATTCCATTGGAATTAATTAGCCCTTATATCGATAAAAAAGATTGGCAAGGGGGACAAGCTGTTTTGAGGAATTACCACCAGGATTTGATCAATAAGAAACTGATTACATCGGATATGCCCGAAATGGATTTTAATAACTTCCTAAAAGTCAATCAGGTTAATTTGGATGGACAGATGAATACAGGAAAGTTGTTTATAGCACCTGAGATCAAGAAAAAATTCCAAATACAACCTAAAAACTAACGCTGATCACTAGGTAAGGAGTCCCTAACTATAAACCACCTGCACATTGCTCGTAATGGTTAGGGCCTCACTCCTACCTTTTTGGCAACGGGTGATGGTAGAATGCTCCACGCTGACCTTGGTATAAGGCTAATGCAATAGGATTGTGCAAAATTGGAAGACAAGCAATTTAAGGCCAGGAGCAGCAAAAGCAATTTTTTGATCAGCATTGTTTCCGATGAAAAATAGCCCCTACCATATTTTGCGAACAAGAAGAAAGGGTTAGTTTATCCAAGTTACCAATAAGAGCATCATGACCAAAGCCCAAATACAAGAAGAAGTAGAAAAGATAAACAACCTCCTGAGTACAGCTGGATTGATTGCTGCCACTAAAGCTTTGAATGAGTTGTGCACGGGTGAGCCCTTTACCCGGTTTAAAGAAATTGCTGAAATCCAATTTTTTCACGCGAGTATAGCAGGACCACCCAATAGATTTTGGATAAGAGGGATAGGCAACATTGACAAGTTCGCTATGTACGAGCATGCCATGCACTGGACCCGTTCAATATTGGCACACCTCACCGATGTTGCTGCGGATGCCAAACAAGCACCTACTTTTCCTACTCAGAAAGAGCTTGAGGAAAGCAAGAATCCTCCTCACAATTCGATCATCATTTGATGCGGTTGGGTTAGGTTGAGTTAGATTGGATCGGTTTGGGGTACTTTTCAGGGTGCTATTGATTACATTATTAAAACATCATATATATTAAGTTCCGAGACCCGTTGATGGCGATCGTATGCTGTTTGATGCACCAGGTTTGAAGGAGTACTACTGAGCATTTTGCCAGGATGACACCTGTGTACACTTTATAGGCCAGTATGAGCAGTAGCTTGTTTGGCCAGAGCTTAGGTTTTTATTTAATAAATTTTATTGTTTTATTTTTTTAATTTAAAAACTAATTATTTATATTGCACACTAAACATTGTGCTTGGCTATTTCAAAAGACGTACTCTGGAAAGGCATCATCGAATCCCTGATCGATCACTTCATCCGTTTCTTTTTTCCGGCATTTGCGGAGGAAATTGATTTTGAGAAAGGATTCGAATTTTTGGACACCGAGTTGCAAAAACTGATCCCAGACAACAAGGGTTCCAAACGCCACGCTGATAAACTCATCAGGTTTTGGCTAAAAAATGGCCTTGAGATCTGGTTCCTGGCGCATGTTGAAGTACAAGGATATCGAGATCGTTACTTTGCACAACGCATGTACGAGTGCATCTATCGCATTCGTGACAAGTTTCAGCGTTTGGTCACAGGGTTGGCTATTTATACCGATCGAAATCGGAATTTCCATTTCGTAGAATTTAGAGAAAGCTTTTTTGGTTCTGAAGTGATTTACACGTTCAACCGCTATGTATTACTCGATCATTCCCCACAAGAACTCGCCAATGATCCCAATCCATTTGCCGCAGTGATGGAAGCTGCCTGGCAATACCTTAAAAAACCTAAAGACGAGCAGAAGTTGGCTCAGCTAAAGCTGGACATGATCAAACGTTTGTTGAAACGCAATCTGCCTAAAAATCAAGTCAAAGCCATCATCAGTTTTATAACGCTTTACGTGGACTTTGAAAATTCAGCAATAAGGGATAAATTTGAAGAAGATTTGATAACCATCACCAAAGCAGATCAATCCATGGGAATCGAACAAGCCATTCAAGAAGAATTAAAACGACAAGGCATCGAGCAAGGCATCGAGCAAGGTATTGAAATCGGTGAAGCCAAACGAGATGAAGAACTGCTCAAAAATGCCGTGCCAGAATTGTTTCAAATGGGACTTGACGTTCAAAGAATTGCCAGCATTCTGAATCTTTCGCTTGAAGACGTTCAAGGCGTAATTGATCAATTGCGGGAAGGATAGAACACTACATGGCAGGTGCAGTACTCAGGACGAAAATCCAAACGTTTAACCGAACTACCATTGTGTCCAAAGTTAATTTTGATTTTGAATTTTTCAAAAGCCTGATGAGCGAGCTAAGTTCAAATTCAGACAAGATCGATGCTTTGGAAAAGGAAAACCAAAAAATTCAGCGTCGCATTTTGAAAAAGATTCAAGAAGCTACGCTGGATTGGGAGCCTTCACTTAATGAAAAGGCGGTAGTGGTTCGCCCAGCAAGTAGGGATGCATGGTTTGTATGGTATGCTGGAAATGATTATGGACATCGTTTCAAGGAAGTTCCTATGGGTATTCCTGGGTTCAACCACTTTTATCGGCTAGAAAAAGAGGATAAACCAGAAGGAGGATGGTACATCGTCCCGCTTGAGTTTTTCCTAGACCTGCAAAAGATGATCTCTTTCAATGTGTTCCCAGAAAAACACTTGTAACACTAATTGCCCTTTTCCCGCCACCAGCCTCTCGGGTTTTGAAAGCTTCGAGCTGGTTAATGTCTTCTATGTTGAATTCCAAGCGTAACGCGACAAAATTTCAGCAAACGGACAAAAAATATTTTTTCGGCCAGAAGCACTTGGGAGCAACGACCGTCAAAGTAGATATTTTTCTTT
>JAIXOO010000466.1 GCA_027486765.1 Saprospiraceae bacterium | reverse complement strand
GCACCTGGGGCTTGCCGCAAAGCAAGTTTGTCGAAGGTGCTCATTTTCCTCTCCAGAATTACCTGGCAGGTTCAATGGGTATGATCTCAGCCCGTTCGGTTGGGCACCCCAAATGAGAAAAAATGGGTGTGAAGTGTGAGTGTGAAAGTGTGGGTGTGTTGGGGCAGCCCTATGTGGCTGCCCTATGCCTGAAATTTCAGAACGCCAACCCATGGATTTATCCGTGGGAGGCCACCTACTGCCCCAACCCACGAATTTATTCGTGGGAAAAACCGTGGGAAGTAAGTAGGAAGCGAGCTAGAAGCCATCATCCAGATCGCAAAGCTAAAACTTTCCCTTTAACCTGCAAATCCTAAAAACCGATCTACACTAGAAACCGCCAAAGCCAAACGTTGTTCGAATTCCAAACCACTTATTTCAAAAAAATTGGCATTCATATCCTGAAGTGCCTTCAAATAGCGCTGGTACAGTTCCTCCCGATCATCAGGATTTTCCCGCAGCGGATCCGCCTCCCAGGGCAAATCAGGTTTGCACAACAAAAACAAATCGTACGGATGCAAGTGCAATTGCCGCTCGATCCAGGGGTGGCATTCCTGAAAACGCACCTCTGACCAAATTTTGATCACCAGCAAATCAGTATCACAAATCAACAAACGTTTGGCATCACGCGCGTAAGCGAGTTCCCAACTGTATTGGCCCTTGGCGATTTCGAGCAGGTCGGCTTCATCGTACCCAGGGCCATGCTTTTCGAGGTAAAGGCGCGAAAATTCAGGCACGTAGGCCGTGTTGTAATGGGCAGCGAGCGCTTTGGCCAAGGTGGTTTTGCCAGCGGATTCGGGACCAGTGATGCCTATTTTTAACATCGGTTTTGATTGTGAGAGACCAAGATAAGAAGAAAGGTTGAGGAAGGTTGGGAAGGTTGAGAAGGTTTAGGCTACCGCAGCGGCTTAGACAAGGACATTGTCAAAATCGCTGCGGTAGCCTAAACCTTCCTCAACCTCCTCAACTTCCCTCAACCTTTTCTCTATTTTAATCGTTTTGATCGTACATTTCCAAAAAAAATTACGACTGTGCAAGACATCGAACCATACTACCGCTGGCGGGATGACTACGTGGCTGCTGAAGACATCAACTCGCCTTTTTACGGACGCGAGTATAGCGAACTTTATTACACCAATAAAATTTACAACTATTACATTCACCCTCAATGGGACCCGATTGGCTCACTGACCCTGTACCTGAAAGTGTTGTACGCAGATTACGATGAGGGGTACGCCATCATCGAAATGATCGGCGAATGGAACGACTGCCTCTACGACGACAGCATCTACCTCAAACGGGAACTAGTGGATTTTATGATCGAAAAAGGCATTTACCGCTACATTTTGATCTGCGAAAACGTGCTCAATTACCACAGTGGCGACAACGACTACTACGAAGAATGGTACGAAGACATCAAGGATGAAGACGGCTGGATTGTAATCATCAACTCCCTCCAGCACGTTTATGAAGAAATGAAGGACAACAAACTCCAATATTACCTTAACTTTGGCCCCGAATTCAACAACATCAACTGGCGGCCTTACAAGCCCGGCGACATTTACCATATCCTGGATAAACTGGTCAACGGACGGATCAAGCAGCTGCCCCAGGGATGGGATCTTTTAGAATAGAAGTCAGCTTATGCACCGTTCTGGTTTTATCAATATCATCGGTCATCCCAATGTGGGCAAATCCACATTGATGAACGCACTGGTGGGCGAACGAATGTCCATCATCACCAACAAACCTCAAACAACTCGCCATCGCATCATCGGGATTCTGAGTGGGGAAGACTTCCAAATGGTGCTTTCGGACACTCCTGGGGTAGTCGAAAAACCGGCCTACAAGATGCACCAGGCCATGAACTCCTTCGTGCAATCCACTTTCGAGGATGCCGATCTCATGCTCCTGGTGACCGATGTACTGGAGGAATACAAGGCGGGTGATCAACTCCTGGAACAATTGCGTCGCCAGATCAGCATCCCCATGTTTGTGGTCTTGAACAAAATCGACCTGGTAGATGAGGAGAAATTGGAGCAGTTGAAAACATTTTGGGCCGAACAATTGCCCGATGCCCAGGTGATTCCCATTTCAGCTTTGAAAAAAATCAGCACCGACTTGTTGCTGAATACCTTAAAAGAAAGCCTCCCCGAAGGCCCGGAATATTACCCCAAAGACCAATTGACCGACCGTCCCGAGCGTTTTTTTATGAGCGAGATCATCCGGGAAAAAATCATGACGCTGTACCACCAGGAAATTCCCTACGCTACGCAGGTGATTATCGAGGAGTTCAAAGAAGACCAAACGGTGGGTGGCAAAGCCATAGCCCGTATTTCTGCGACCATCTTTGTGGAGCGCGATACCCAAAAATCCATCTTGATTGGCAAAAATGGAGTGTCGATCAAAAAGCTGGGTACGGACGCCCGCCTCGATATGGAGAAGTTTTTGGAAAAAAAGGTTTTCCTGGAGCTCTTCGTCAAAGTGAAAGACAACTGGCGCAACGATGATTTTTTACTCAAGCAGTTTGGGTACAAGTAAAAACCTTCGAAAATCAAGCCAAACTGTTACAGCCGCGACAAGTCAAAGGGAAACAAAGGAAACAACAATACCGTTAAATGGGGAATGACAATTCAATTCCTTATCAAAACAAGCTCAAAATTACAGCATTATGTACAAGTCGATTCTAGTTCTTGCCCTAAGCATCCTTGCTTTTTCCTGTTCCAAACCCGACGTTGCTGAGGATGTTGTAGTTCCAGTTGATACGGATCAGGTACTAGCCACGGGGTCTTTCATAAATTCTAGCCAGCATGCTGCTTCCGGCACTGCAAAATTGATCAAAGACAAGGATGGTAAGCGGTTCCTGTTGTTGGAAAATTTTAAAACGGATAATGGTCCCGATCTGCGAATTTACCTCGCTACCACGCTCAAGGCTGACAATTTCACCGAAATTTCAAGCAAATTGACCTTGGGCAATGTACGGATTGCAGTTCCAGATAATGTCGATATTAAATCTCAAAAGTTTGTTTTGATCTGGTGCAAAGCGTTCTCGGTGTTGTTTGGGTCGGCGGAGTTGAAGTGAACAGCATGCTAATCGAAAACTATACGCCAACTTGGATTAAGCATTTTGCGGATTTAAAACGTGAAATAGAAAATGGGCTCCATGGCCTTGCATTTGATATTGAACACGTTGGAAGTACTGCTGTACCCAATTTGGCTTCCAAACCAATCATCGACATTGATATCATCTATTCCAATCAAGCGGATTTTCAAAAAATAAAATCAGGATTGGAAAAAATAGGATACTACCACAACGGAAATCAGGGAATTGAAGACCGCGATGTGTTCAAAAGGACCGGGGAATGCAACAATGAAATTTTAGATGGCGTAAAGCATCATCTTTATGTTTGCCCGATTCACAGTAAAGCATTGGAAAGGCATCTTTTGTCTCGAAACTTTTTAAGAAAAAATGATTGGGCTAGATTGAAATACCAACAAATGAAATACGAGTTGGCGGAAAAGGCCAATCAGGATAAAAAAAAGTACGCTGAATTGAAAGAATTGAACGTTAATGATTTTATCGATTCAATGATAGAAGCGGACAAAACTTTTGAGTAACTGGCAAATTGGCAAGGTCATTTTTGAAGAGCAGCAGCAAGGCAAAGACTTGGCCCGCATGTACGTCTCTATCTGGTACTGACGAATTATTACAGGCAGTGACCTTGCAGAAAACAATTACTCAGTGACAGTCAACACTGTCGTTAATTCAATTGCTCTTGAAGAACTTCCCACCATTATAGAAAAGTTTCCAGGTTCGATCACGGGTTGAAGATTTTCATCAAGCATCTCAAGCATATTGGGCGTAATCATAAACCGCACAATCGTTTTCTCTCCAGGCTTAAGGTGAACACGCTGAAAACCTTTCAGTTCCAACACGGGCCGGGCAACTGTGGCGAGATCGTCTTTTATATAAAGTTGCACCACTTCGTCCGAGGCATACTTGCCGGTATTCTGCAACTCAAAGTAAACTTGTGCTTGTTCTGTCTTTTTGATTGCCGATTTTGAGACCTGCATATTGCTGTAAGCAAACGTGGTATAGGTAAGTCCGTAACCAAATGGGAAGAGCGGTAGCCCGCTAAGGTTATGATAATCGTCACCACGACCAGTTGGCTTGTGATTATACACCAGGGGTAGCTGAGCTTCGTGCAACGGAAAAGTAATGGGCAATCGACCAGCGGGACTTGCATCGCCAAATAATACATCTGCCAACGCATGGCCACCTTCCTCACCTGGATACCAAATGTCGATTACGGCATTGACCTTGTTCAACCAATTGTTCATAGTAATTGCACTTCCACCCACCAGAATCACCACTACTGGTTTACCTATGGCCGATACGCGATTGATTAACTCTTCTTGATGACCAGGCAATGAAAGAAACGCACGGTCTTGAAACTCGCCTTCGTGAATTCCGGCTACGATTATCGCCACTTCAGACTGTTTGGCCACTTCTACTGCTTCCTCAATTTGCTTCTCCCACACTTTCGTGACACCAACGTCCCAAATCAATCGAATGTGCGCGTTGCCTATGGTTTCTTTAAACTCAATTCGTATGGGATACGATTTATTTTTCTCAGCATTAAAATCGACCAACTCAGTGCTGTAGGTCTTTTTTTCCCAACGATCAATAAGCAGTTGATTATTAACGTAGAGGCGGAAGCCATCATTTCCATCCAACCCGATTCTTAGCACTTCGGTTTCCGGAGAAGTAATGAATCCCTCCCAACGTGCAGAATAAAAACTATTGCCTAGTTGTTCATCAGGGCCAAAGAGTGTCCAATGAAAATTGACTTGCTCGTCTTGCCTTGTGAGCAACGGTTTTCCGCTGAGATTAATATTTTTAAAGTAAGAAGCACTTAGACCTTTCTTGCCAGTCACTGATTTCAAATTGTCCGCAGGAACAACTACCCACTCTTTATCGTTGCGGTCGGCACCTATTGCATAGTTCACTTTAATGCCAGTGCGCTTTTGCAAGCCTTGCAAAATAGTGACTACTCCGTTACCGGGACCGCTATAGCCGCCCAGTCTTCCTTCGGTAGCATCAGAACCGATGACTGCAACTGACTTTACTTGTTTCGATAAAGGCAGGGTCTGATTCTTATTTTTTAACAATACCATCGATTTAATTGCTGCTTCCCGTGCAAGTTTCTTTTGATCTACGTTTGAAATCTTTTTCAACTGTTCAGCTGACATGTAGGGATTTTCGAAGAGGCCCAACTCAAACTTAGCTTTCAACACCCTAGCTACTGCGCCGTCTAACTTCTTATCATCTACACGACCATCTATGAATGCAGGTAGAAATAATTTATAGTGATCGTACGCAGTTTGAAAAATAACATCTAATCCTCCATTTACCGTTTGTGCACCTGATGTGGCATAATCGGGAGATGTGTTATGTAGCACAAGTGAACCACCAACAGCACCCGCATCGGAAATAACAAAACCTCCAAACTTCCAGTCACGTTTTAGTTTTTGATTGAGTAACCAGTCGTTTGCTGAACTTGGAGTTCCATCGAGCGAGTTATAACTTGTCATTACCGAGCGCGCACCGCCTCGACTAAATACTGCTTTGAAAGGTGGGAAAATAATTTCTTGCAGGTAGCGCTCATTCATATGAATCGGATAACTATCTCGGCCACCATCGCCTACGTTAGCAATAAAGTGTTTGGGTGTGGTGATGATCTGCATCTTTTCAAAAGATTTCACAAACGCTACACCCATCTCGGAAGAGAGAAAAGGGTCTTCTCCGTACGTTTCTTCTACTCGTCCCCAGCGCACATCGGTAGCGATATTGATAACAGGCGAAAGAATCTGCCGGATGCCGCGCGCTTTGCATTCGGTAGCAATGGCCGCTGCCACTCGATTCATTAACAGTGTATCAAACGAAGCGGCTAATCCGATAGCTTGCGGAAAGGTAGTGGCACCTTCACGCACGAGGCCATGCAGGGCTTCATCAAACGCAATGATAGGAATGCCGAGCCTTGTTTCTTCTACAAAATATTTCTGAATGGCATTGAGCTTCTTCAAGATCGCTTCACCATTTTCGGTAGCGTTGTAGGTAAGCATTTGTTCGGCCGTGTTGCCGCCTTGCGAAGCTGCACTGAGTTGAAAACCGAAGATTCCGTTTTTGTAGGCAAGCTTATCTTGCGGTGTGGTCAACACATCCGTATTAGAAGGAATCATGAATAATTGCCAGAATTTTTCTTCTACCGTCATGCGGCTTAGCAGATCATTCACGCGTTGTTCAATAGGCAATGCAGGATTCTTGTAAGGCACCTTTTGCGTTTGCGCAAATGTGCTGGTAGAAAGTAGTAACAAGATAGCGATGCGAAAGCTCATTTTTTTGAATTTAAAATCCCATTGAATTAAATTCTAGCAGGACAAGAAGTGGCAATGCAAAAGTTATGCTCTTCATTTTTTAACCTTCAATTCACAAATACCTCATCCACAAAAAACCAGCCTTTATCGCCTTTTCCCGGATGCCAGGTTGGTAATTTTTGTACCGATTTTCCGACCAATTTCAAGACGCGTACTTGTCTTGGGTTAAAACTACATTCAAAACCTTGCAAACTCATCGGTGTGATTTTATCGGGTTGTTGGGGATTAATCGTTTTTAACAAAACCAAATCCGAGGCGCTGGTGCCACCCCACACTTGTACTTCCTTCGGGGGCATGATGTAATTGCCAATATCGATCAGGGCGCTGAAAGTGACTTTTGAAACACGGATAGGTTGCTTGAAATAAGCATAACCTTCGAAAAAGGTCTCTTTAAAGCCCAGCCATTTGCCACTTTTAAAGTTTTTATCGCCCAATTTTCCATCAAACAGCATCTTGGCTTTGCCCGAATATTGCGGATGTGGCTGCTGTGCCAAACGTATGGAATCTGCCTTAAAACCTGCCCTATAAAATTGTTGGGTTAGCGTATCGCTGCTAATCCAACCATCTAGATAGACTTTGGCGTTCAGAACGGCGGTTTTATCGATCATAATGCCCTCCTCGGTGTATACGGGTGAGGTCAGGCTATCGGGCGCCGTGCCATCCAACGTATAGCGGATAACCGCTCCATTTACGTAGTGTTTCAGTTCGATTTTGGTGTCTTCCCGAAAAACCTGAATGTCGTCATTGACCAATATCGGCATGCTCAATTGGGCAATGATGGTATCCCCGTCAAAACCTGTTTCGATGGCCGTTTTAGACAATGCTGATTTTAAAGCAATCATGTCTTTTTTAGCAACGCTGGTATTCCACAAGTTCAGGACTTTTAGTGCGGGCAGGCCTTTTAAGGCCGCTAAGTCTGCACTTTTGAGCTTGGTACCAGATAGCGATAAGGTGTGCAGGAATTTAAGGTTTTTAAGCTCGTTTAATGTTGTACCTGTAATTTGGGTAAAAGACAAATTGAGTTTTCTCAGGTTTTCAAAACCTGCAATCGTTTTTAAATCTTCGTCTTTTACCGGCATTTTATTCAGATTCAACTGCACAACCTGCTTCTTTATGGCTTGCAACGCTTTCAATTGCGTGTTGTCAAACTGCGATGCGCCGAAAAAATCAACGCTTAATGCGGGTGAACCCAAAGCCAATGGCGCGATAACCCGATAATTGGTATTCAATTTTTTGATCGTCCCTTCATTCGCCGCTTTAAAGGTATAGGTTTCTACATCGCTCGTTTTGAGCAGGGATTCAGCCAATATTTTCAAGGGATCGATATCGGCCAATTCGTTTACTTTTTGCTTGAAATCGGCCCCACTTTTTATCCAGTAGCGTAAAACAGCTATTTCTTCACTGGTCAATTGGGGCTTTCCGGCGGGTGGCATATGTTTTTTAGCGTCCATCGGCAGGTGAATGCGCTGGATCAGCAAACCTAAATCTGCTGTATCTACGTTCCATAGTTTGCCGTGTTTGCCCCCTTTCAGCAGCTGCTCCGGAGTTTCCATGAGCAATTCACCCTTTGATTTTTGGCTATTGTGACAATTGATACATTTTTTCTCTAATATTGGTTTTACCAAATCCGTAAACACCACTGCATCTTCCAGCGACACTTTTGTCTCCTCTTTTTTGGATTGGAGCGGGGCGGTTAAAAAGTCTTCGCCATGTGTAATGTTCGCGCCCTGATGCCCCGTCATGATAATGGCCGCAAGGCTCACTCCACTCGCCAAACGTGAGAGCAATACAGACGCTCGAATGGTATTTTTAAACGTAAACCAGCCAAATGCGGCCAAGGAAACGACTACGCCCGTCCATTTGTGCCACACAATCGCTTCGGCATTGTAGCCCTCTTCCTGCGATAAAAACAAGCCCATCAAGGCCGACAAAGCCGCCGTAAATGCAGCAGTTAGCAGTAAATAATCGCCGATTTCGGTTTTTCCCGATTCCTCCTTTGTGCTTATTTTTTTCTGTAAAAACAACTCCCAAACCGCAGCAATTACCAATAAAACAATGGGAAAATGCAGCAATAAAGGATGCATCCGCCCCACAACCTGCAACCAAGACGGTATAAGCAACGACTCGCTGAATAGTACGAGAAAGGCCAATAGGCAATTGATACCCAAGGTTATGTTGTAAACTATGTTTTTCATGCAATTCAAAATTAGCCAGGCTTTCTGAGTCTTTGAGACTTGGAAAGTCTACACATTACGTTAAGTAGTGGGGCAAAATGAGCGCTTATTTTTTTATCGCCCCTAATACGCTTTTACCTCATCTATAAAAATCCAACTCTTATTTCCCTTTCCGGCGTGCCAATCGGGAATTTGATTGACCAAATGCAGTTGAATCTTGAGTTTATCGGTTTTTATGCCGTTTTTCAGTGCAAATACGGTGGCCACACAAGCAGATCCGTTGACGTTCTTATCTTGTTTATATGTCTTGTTGTCAACGAGTTGAAATGCATTGTTTTTAAAAGCATACACTTCTATTTTTTCGGGTAAAAAAATCCATGAGCCATAGTCGCGTAGAAGGTTCATCAACACGTTTTTGACCTTTTCTTTTTTAGGCAAATGCACCACAATTTCGACGGTATCCGCCTGAAAACCCAACCAGGTATTGCCCGATATATTGGTTGTTCCGCCTTTATTGTCGATCAGGGTCATTGCGCCTGAACCTTTGTATTTTTGATTTGGCGGGGTGGTTTCAACCGATTTTATCGGCAAACCGTCTTTGATAAAAGTTGCTTCCACCACATCGGAGGGCTGATAAATTGTACTAAATACCCGCGCTTTGACGCTTGTGAAACGCTCGGTAATCCGAACGGGCTGTGTGTACAGCGGCGAATCTTCGGTGGGGTCCTGCCCATCTAGAGTATAGCGTATTTGGGTATTCGGTTCTGCAAAAGCCATTTCAACACTCATCTCAGTGCTGAAAAATGCAGAGGAGTATTTCAGCAAAGGCCGGGCCAGTTGGAAGTTGTCCTGAGCGTTTGTAGAAACGGTGTAGAGGAGTAAGAGCGTTGGTAAAATCCAATTTTTCATATAACTTAAATAACGGGTTCTAACTTGATCGGATACGTTTTCCCTGAATTCCATTGCGCCACATACATACATTCTTCGTCGTCAATCAACACATCGTGCGGGTATTGAAATGCCTTGATGGTTTGGTACATTTCTTCGATCTGATTGCCCTGATATTGCGGCGTGCTTCCGGCTAAGTTGGACACGACTTTGTTGTTTTTATCCAAAATGGTCACAAAACCCGATTGCGCGCCGGTACTATTATTCGATTGTAAAACAGCCGCGTATAAGTACTCGCCTTTTATAACCGGACGGCAGACCCAGGCCCCTTTCAAATCAATTGTTTCCAAGTATTTTCCTGCCAAATCATAACGTTTGAAGGCATTTTGAACGCGCGAAGTGACCACTAAACAAGGATTTGCTTTGTCTCGAAGGTCTACACAAATGCCGTGCGCATTGCTCAAATGCGCTGGCGTATCGCCCTTGCCGCCAAAATGACGGATGTATTCGCCCTTGTAGTTGTACTGGATGACGTAGTCTTTGCCGTAACCGTCCGCCACGTAAATGTCGCCATTGGGTGCAATGGCAGTTTCAGTTGGGACGTACTCTTCAGCTTTTGTGTAAATGCCGGCCTCTTTTGGATAATCCAAAGTCATCAGAACCCGCCCGTCAATGGTCGTTTTGATGACCTGATGCCGGTTGTTGTCGCAGATGAACAGCATATCCTCTCCATTTTCATGGAACAGTGTAAACCCATGCGCGCCCGGGTACTCGGTGCCCCAACTGTCCAGTATTTTCCCGTTTTTATTGTAAATCAATACATTGTTGCGGGTTTCGTCGGTCAGCAACAGGATTCGGCCTTTTTTATCCTGTACCATTTCATGGCAATTGTTGACCGGATACCGTGCTACATCCGCCTGACTCCAGCGGGTATTGATTTTGTAGCGCTTGTTGTTGTGCCCCAGAATGACTTCGGTTTTGCCCATATACTGAACAGGCAACATGGCCCCGAGCAACCCCAGTGAGGTTGCTTTTACAAATTCGTTCCTTTTCATACATCCAATTTTTTATGCCAAAATTCCCTTTACCACCTTCCCCGCCACATCTGTCAAGCGATACCGCCGACCCAAATGTTTGTACGTCAATTTTTCGTGGTCAAGCCCCAACAAATGCAAGGCTGTGGCGTGAAAATCATTGACGTGAACCGGATTTTCGGTGATGTTGTAGCCAAATTCGTCCGTTTCGCCGTAAACACCCGGCTTGACACCGCCGCCAGCCATCCAAATGGAGAAGCAGCGGGGGTGGTGGTCGCGACCGTACATCTCTCTGGTAAGGGGGCCCTGGCAGAAGTTGGTACGCCCGAATTCGCCACCCCAAATCACGAGTGTTTCATCCAGCAAACCACGTTGTTTAAGGTCGGTTATCAAAGCGGCGGAAGCCTGGTCGGTGTCCTTGCATTGCCCTCTGATCTCGCCAGGTAGGTTGCCATGACCGTCCCAACCCTGATGGTACAATTGCACGAAGCGAACGCCGTTTTCAGAGAGTTTGCGGGCCAAAAGGCAGTTGGCGGCATAAGTGCCAGGGATGAGGCAATCGGGGCCATACATTTTAATCACATCCTTTGGTTCGTTGCGCAAGTCGGTGACTTCAGGAACCGCCGTTTGCATCCGAAAGGCCATTTCATATTGCTGGATTTTGGCCTGGATTTCGGGATCGCCAAAGGTGTTATAGCTTTCATTATTGAGGGCGGCCACTTGATCGAGCATTTTGCGGCGGTCTGCTTTATCAATGGCATCGGGATTGTTGAGGTACAACACCGGATTTTCCCCGCTGCTGAATTGTACGCCCTGGTGCGTAGCATCTAGGAAGCCGTTGGTCCAAAGTTTGGAATACACACCTTGACCGTTGCCTTTGCCCTGCGACAAGAGGACGCAAAAAGCGGGCAAATTTTTGTTTTCACTGCCCAACCCATAACTCAGCCAAGAGCCAAAACTGGGGCGATTGCCCACTTGTGCGCCGGTTTGGAAAAAAGTCAAAGCTGGATCGTGGTTGATGGCTTCAGTATGCATGGTTTTTATCACGCAAATATCATTGACAATCTTCGAGGTGTAAGGCAGCAATTCACTTAGCCAGGTACCGTGCTCGCCGTGTTGATTGAACTTGAAAACAGACCCTGCTAAGGGGTAGCTTGCCTGGCTTGCGGTCATGCCGGTGAGCCGTTGGCCCATGCGGATAGAGGCGGGCAATTCTTGCCCGAACATTTCATTCAATTTGGGTTTGTAATCATATAAATCCAACTGTGAAGGCGCACCATTTTGGAACAGGTAAATTACCCGTTTGGCCTTGGGGGCAAAATGTGGCAGACCGGTCATGATGGCTTCTTCATTGCTGCCGAACAGGTCGGGCATCAACAGGGAACCGAGTGCGGCGCTGCCAATGCCAATGCCGAGTTTAGAGAGGAATTTGCGCCGGTTTGTATTAAGACCGTGCTCCAAGATTTCTTTTTCCATGATTGCTTGTTTTGAGGCAAAAGTTTAGCACCATGCCTTCTGCGTTCAGCACCGTTTTTTTAGCTTTTTGTAATCGCTTCTTCCAGGTTGTAGATCGTACTGACCACTTTCATCAACGCCGCCGATTCGTTCAAATCGATGGATCTATTGAGCTCCGAAGCGCCAATGGCAAGTGTCTTTACAGCGTCTAATTTTTTGTTCTGAAAAAGCGTTAACTGCTCCTTGAAATAGGCGGTCAAAATTGCTTTTTCTTTTTGGGAGGGTTTTCGGCAAATGATCGTTTGAAAAGCTTTCGTGATTTTGTCATCGAGCGTATTTTGTTCAGTCAGAAGTCGTTGGGCAAAACTACGGGAAGCCTCCAATACAGTAGGGTCATTCAACATGATCAGCGCCTGCAACGGCGTATTGGTTTTGGAGCGTTTGACCTCGCATTGGTCGCGGTTGCTGGCATCAAACATAATCATGGAAGGGGGCGGTACCGTCAGTTTGATAAAGGTGTACATGCCCCGGCGATACAAATCGCTGCCTTCGTCCAATTCGTATTTGGCTAAAACGCCGCGGCCAGAGCTCGCCTTTTCCCATAAGCCTTTGGGTTGGTAGGGTTTTACGCTGGGGCCGCCGATTTCTTTATGCAGCAACCCGCTGCTGCCCAGTACAATATCACGGACAAATTCCGCTTTGACGCGGGTACGGGTATAGCGGGCCAAATAGATATTCTCCGGATCAACGGCCAAATGCTCGTCGCTTACTATTGCCGATTGGCGATAGGTAGCGGATAGTAAAATCTGTTTGACAAGGCGTTTAATGTTCCAATTGTGCTCCATAAAATCTACGGCTAACCAGTCCAAGAGTTCAGGATGAGTGGGCAAATTACCCTGCATCCCAAAGTCGCCCGTTGTGCGTACGATGCCATTGCCGAAGAACTCCTGCCACATATGGTTGACAAAAACCCTGGCGGTCAAAGGGTTGTTTTTGTCTACCGTCCATTTCGCCAAACCAAGCCGGTTACGTGGCAATTTCGTCGTATCAAAAGGCATAACAGCGGCAAAAGCCAGCGGTTTTACGGGCTTTGTCGGTTTGTCATAAGCCCCACGATCGAGGATATAGGTAGGACGTACCGTATCCAATTCGCCCATGACGGACACCGTTATCGAACCCGTATCTTTTTTATTGATAAATTTGAAAATACCTTTGATTTCGGTATCTGTTAAGGTCAGCTTAGGATTTTTAGCTGGTAGCGACTGGCTCACATCCCCTTCAAAACCCACCTCTTTGCTGTTGTTGAAAAAAGCAAACATCTGGTAATATTCCTGATGAGAAATAGGGTCGTACTTATGGCTATGACATTGCGCACATTCGGCAGTGAGGGCTAAAACGCCTTTGGTAAAGGTTTTGGTTTTATCTAAATTGTACTCAATGCGGTACTCTTCCGGTATAATACCGCCTTCTTCCGTGTATTTGTGGTTGCGCAAAAAGGCCGTGGCCAAGATGCTTTCTTTTCTGGAGCCAGGTACCAAATCGCCCGCCAATTGCCAGGTGATAAATTGATCATAGGGCATATTTTTGTTAAAAGCATGAATCACCCAATCGCGCCAAGCCCATTGCGTTCGGACATTATCGTCCTGATAGCCATAACTATCGGCATAACGCGCTATGTCGAGCCAATACAAGGCCATTTTTTCGCCATATTGCGGCGTCGCCAAAAGTTGATCGATGGCTTTTTCATAAGCGTCCGGGCGCTGATCGGCAGCGAATTTGTTCATCAATTCCATCGAAGGCAACAAACCAGTAATGTCTAAAGCAGCTCGTTTTAAAAGATAAGCCGGATCTGCTTCTTTATTCGGCGTCAAACCGCGTTCGGTCATTTTGGCTTGGGTGAAATAGTCTATTTCATTTTTAACCCAATTTTTATTTTTTACTTTTGGCAAAGGCGCTTTTTGGGGTTTCGTAAAAGCCCAGTGTTTCTCATATTTTGCCCCTTGTTTTATCCAATTTTTAATAATTTTTATCTCCTGGTCGCTCAATGCACCCAGGTGTGAATCGGGCGTAGGCATCGTATAATCTGGGTCTTTTGAGGTGATGCGCTTGTACATCTCCGATTCCTCAGGTTTGCCACTTACAATGGCATAGGCTCCTTTGGTTTCCTTCAAGGGTTGGAATGCGGATTCTTCTAAGTCCAATCGCAAATCGGCCTGGCGCTTGACTGCATCGGGACCGTGGCAAGCGAAGCATTTGTCCGACAAGATCGGGCGAACGTGGAAATTGTAACTGATTTCCTCTAGGTTGGCATCGGTATTCCACCCTTCGGTACTACATGCATACCAAACGACGGCAAGCGCAATGGCGAATAGGATTGATTTTTTTGTCATGGTATTTGTATTGATAGACTGAGCTTTAAACCCAGGAATAATCCACTAATTTTTGATTTTTTCAACAATGTATTTTCCGATGGCTTCACCCTGGCGTTGACCCGCCTCGATAGCATCGCGAAAATGGATGCCACCATAAAGGCGAGAGAT
>JAIXOO010000455.1 GCA_027486765.1 Saprospiraceae bacterium | reverse complement strand
GGCATTGATTACAACCTGGCCTCCAACGACAACAAGTGGACAGGTAAATTTTTCCACCACCGCACTTTCGACCCAGCTTTAAGCGGAGGAAACAATGGTGCCAGTTCGGCCATGATCAATTACAATGCTTTGAACTGGGATGCCCTGTTTACCCTTCAGGACGTTGGTGCTAATTTTAATCCAGAAGTTGGATTTGCCCGTAGGACGGATTATCGCCGGGCGGCGGGAACCATCAATTGGAAGTTTTATCCCAAAAAAGGGACGCTTCAAAGCCATGGACCAGGGTTCGACTTTGACGTTTTGGGCAATGATACCTATGGAACAACGGATTGGGATTTGAATATCCTGTACAAGCTGCGTTTTCGGAATTCAACCATCGTCGATTTTAGATTGCGGCGGGAATATGTTTATCTGTTTAATGCCTTTGATCCCACGAATTCGGGTGGATTGGAATTGTCCGAAGGCAGCGCTTTTGCGAATAACCTGTTTCGATTTATGGTGCTTTCTGATGCGCGCAAGCGGGTTTATTTTGAATTGAGCGGCCGTATTGGGGAGTATTTTAATGGTTCCCGGGCGAATCTGGAAGGAACCGTCAATTTCAGAAAACAACCTTATGGTATTTTGGGCCTTAATTTCAGTTACAATCGCATTCGCCTGCCGGAGCCTTATGCTGATGCCGACTTTTTGTTGATTGGGCCTAAAATTGACCTCTCGTTTTCCCGCAGTTTGTTCTGGACCACTTTTGTTCAATACAACAATCAAAGCAACAACCTTAACATCAACTCCCGCCTACAATGGCGTTTCCGGCCCGTATCGGACATTTTCCTGGTGTACACTGATAACTATTATTCCGATACTTATGTCAATAAAAACCGGGCTTTGGTGCTCAAATGTACGTATTGGTTGAATCTTTAGATTAAATTGAACAATCGTTCAATAAAAGGTGTATTTTTGTGAAAACCTAAAATCGATGATCAATCTCAACGCTGCACACCAAGCCTTAGCCGAAGCTTTTTCGGCAGTTGAGGCGCTGTTTACCCAGGTAAACGATGAAAAAATCAATGCCAAGCCAACTGAAAAATGGTCTTTTGGGGAAGAAATGGTCCACCTGACCCTGTCGACCAATGGCACCGGGATGTTGTTGTCCAGCCCGGATGAACGTTTCATGCCCAGTGACCACCCTTCGCGGAGTTATGATGAAATTGTAAAAGAATACCTGGAAAAGTTGGCACTAAATCCCACCATCGGGCAATCCTTTGCGGATAAAGAGCCAAAACAGTACACGGTAACTGCCCTGCAAGAAAATTTCGTTGCCGCGGCACAGGCTGCATTACAGGCAATTTCCCGTTGGGATGAAAGTAAGGCCGATGAGTGGATGGTCTGGAAGCACCCTTTGCTGGGTAAAATGACGGCCCGGGAGATGGTGTATTTTACCGTTTACCATACCCGGCATCATTTGGCTACGTTGAGTGCAAAAGCTAACTAGTGGCCACTTTTACCTAAAAAAGCCTTCTCCCCAGCCAAAATAGGCACCTGCAAGTGATTTTCATCCGGTGGAATCGGACAACTGTAACCGTCGCTGTACGCGCAATACGGATTGTAAGCCCTGTTGAAATCGAGCATCAATTCGTTGTCGACGATGTCTTTGATGCGCAAATCGAGGTAGCGGCCACCGCCATAGGTGCTTTCCCCATTGCTGAGGTCTTTGAAGGGCGCAAATAGATAATCCCGGTACTGTGGCAGGCTATTGCTCAAACTGCGGTAGATGCTGAGCTGATGCTCCACTCCGTCCAATTTGAATTTGGCAATCCCGTACTTGACATAAGGGCGGGTGACGCCACTATACGTCGGCAGTTCAAATGGCTCGGCATCGGGGGTAAGGCTGAATTGGCAAAGCACAAAATAGCGCTCATCGGCTGGAAAAAACTGCACACTTTTGAGCCCTTTTTTATTCAATGGGGAGCTCGGATTGTTTTTAAAAGCGCTCAGGTAGGTCTTGCGGTGCTGGGCAATACTTTTGACGTACAGCGGGTCTGATTGCGCCATTAGTTGTAGCCCCCAAACGCTAAAAAACAATAGGATAAAACCCTTTTTCATTTCCTTCATTTTTAGCACAACCTCCAACCCAGGAACTCTGGAACCCTGGAACCTTGGAACCCTGGAACCCTGGAACCTTGGACCCCTGTGATTACTGCCCCACAAACACAATCCTCCCATTGTCCGGACTCACCTCAATGCGGGTGATTTTTTGGATGTTGTAAAAAGAAAAATCGGCCATTTTTTTCCAACTGCGATCCGTACCCGGGCGGTAGCGGTACAAAATCGGGCCATTGCCCATGATGAGGGAACCGTCGCTCATCAGTGCAAAATCTTCACTGCCGTTCAAAGTATTGACCACCTCACTGACCTGATTGCGCCCGACTGCCCGTTGATCCCACTTCATGATTTTCCAGGGTTGACTCAGGCTGGAGCTTTTTTGTACAAAATAAGCGCCCACCCCAGTGATTCGGCGAATGCAACGGCCTGGATTGACGGCGATGACTTCTTTGCGGGAACTGCCCACATCTACTCTGGCCAGTTGACTTGGTTTTCCAACCAAAAACAGCAGCAATTCACGCGTACTGAGCCAAAGGTAATAGCCCACATTGTCGATGTCGGTCCAAATGGGTTGGCCTTTGCCGGAGCGATTGATGGGGAACTGCCAGAGGCGTTGCAAGGTATCGCCTTGGATGAACTCCATGCGCACGGCTGAAAAATTTTGCCCATCGCCAACTGGGCGGGGTGAATATTCCCCATCGGGAGTATCGGTCACTCGACTGCGTACTCCTGTGCTCAGGTTGAGGCTATACAACTCCGGTTGACTTTCCTTCGACGATTGAGAAGCGATGTACAATTCATTGTTGCTGAAAAAGAAAGGGTGATTGTTGTACCCCTTTAAGTTGAAGGCCGAAAGAAACTTGGGCGCTGAAAACTGGAACAAGGTATCGCCCACTTTTTGTACATTGAATGCATACAAATGAGAGGCGGGTGGCTGAGCGGATAAGCTCAGGTATAAAGCAGTGCTGAGGAACAACAAGAGTAGTGTCTTCATGGTAAAATGGTACTATTTAGCGAAGATAGCTAAAAGTTTAGACCTTAAATTGGGGGACTTCATCTAGTTTTTTTCTGCACACAAGCGTGGTACAATATTTTGCTGCACCAAATACCACCACAAAATCCTAACCTTGATGAAAACCAAAGACTTTTACGCCTTACTCATTCGCTTGTTTTTGGGCTACATTTTTGCTTCGGCAGGTTTGTGCAAACTCACTGATGGCCAATTTGGACAACTGATTGGCCCGCCGTGGTTGATTAAAGAACTGGCACAATACGACCTCAAATTATTTGGTCAATTCATCGCCTTTTCTCAAGTGCTGGTGGGGATGATGGTGATGTCGCAGCGGTATTCGGTGCTGGGACTGATCATGCTGGTACCCGTGAATGTCAGCATTTTGATGGTGACCATCTCCCAAAACTGGAAGGGCACACCTTACGTGGATGCAGTTTTCGTGGCCCTGAATATTCTGGCCTTGTTGTACGAGTGGAAGAGCCTGAAATTTTTGTTGCTACCGGATACCTCGGAGATCAAAGTCCCGGCTAAAGTGAACGAGCTATTTCCCAACGTGTGGTGGGGCACTTTGGGCATTGGGTTTGGGGCATTGGGCGGCTTATTGGGAGGGTGGTCTTTCCCTGCTGCCTTAACTTTTGGAGCCTTGTCTTTTGTGAGTATGTATGTCAATGTGTTTACTTTCCAATCGTACTTCCTGTTGGAAAAAATCATTCTGGGCTTATCGGGAGCGGCGATTTTGACTGTTACCTTTGCGGGCTTTTTTCAAAAAGTAATGATGCTTTTATTGGGAAGCTCAATTCTCCTGATCTTTGTTTTGTTGCTCATTCGTACTTTTTTACACAAAAAATGACTCCAGAAGAATGGGACAAACTGATGAGCATGCACCTGGATCACCATTTACGGCAGTTTGGGGCTTAAAAATTCAATTTTGCGGCACTTTGAAATAAATGACATCAAAAGATGTTGTAATGTTGTGTATTAATATTTAACCCTAAAAGAGGATCTATGAATCGTTTTGCATTTTTCATTTTGTTGCTGGGGATGGGCGTAGGCCTGATTGCCCAGGAAAATGCGGCAGGAATCAGCTTTCAGCAAGGCGAGTTCCAGGCGATGTTGGATAAAGCCAAAGCAGAAAACAAGCTCATCTTTATGGATGTGTATACCACCTGGTGTGGCCCTTGTAAAATGCTGGACCGCAATACTTTTTCAGATGCACAAGTTGGCAGCAAATTCAATGCAAGTTTTGTCAACTACAAATTGGATGCTGAAAAAGGTGAAGGCATTGCCATCGCCCGCAAATACGCAGTAAGAGCTTACCCAAATATGCTCTTCATCAATGGCCAGGGCGAGGTTGTACACCGTGTTGTGGGGTATCGCCCTCCGGAAGAATTGCTGAAGGAAGGAGATGCTGCTGCACAAAAAGCGGCTACGATGAAGCCATTGTCCTGGTTCGATGAAAACTATGCCGCCAAAAAGACCGACAAAAGCTTCATGCAGGCCTATGCCACCCAGCTTAAAATTGCCAACAAGGACAACAGCAAAGTATTAGGTGAGTACCTGGCTTTGTTGTCTCCTGAGGAAAAAGTAGCCGAACCAGCAGTAAAATTGGCAGCAGATAACCTGTCTCAATTGGAAGGACCTGCCTATGAATTATTGGCGGGTATCATGCGCGAGTCCAGCAAACACCCCCGGGGCGTATTGCAGGCTGCTTATTCCGGGCTGATGCAGGTGAAATCTTCAACGTTCCAAAAGGCGGTGTTGAACAAAGACCGCAAGTTGCTGGACAAACTCATTCAGGTTAGCAAAGAAACGGATGGTCCAGGCGCTGCGGCCCAGATCGAACAGTACGAGCTGGAGTTTGCCAAAGCAACCGGGGATTTGAGCATGATTCGCAAATCTACTGAGCAAAAGGCCGAAACCTTCATGAAGTACAAAAAGGAAGAGCTGGCGAAAATGGACGTAGAACAATACGCCCTTTTCAAAAGACAGGCCTTGGCGGAAGGGGTAGATACCACCGCCGCACAGTTCAAGATGATGGAAGACATGATGAAAAATTCGGCCAGCCAAGGCGCAGCCCAAGAGCTGAACAACCTCGCCTGGAGTTATGTCGAAACCATGACCGATAAAGCGGATTGGACCAAAGCCCTGGCCTGGTCGGCGCGCTCACTGGAATTGGATCGCGATGCCAATTACCTGGATACTTATGGCAACCTGCTGTACAAGTTGGGCAGAAAACCCGAAGCCATCAAAATAGCCACCGAAGCACTGGAAAAAGCCAACCCAGAGCAGCGTGAAGGGTTTATGGAGACTTTGGATAAAATGAAAAAAGGAACCCTGTAGGGATTTCGGAATGGGGATTTTGGATTTCGGTGTGTTCCAGGCTTGGAAGTGCCGAAATCCGAAATCCCTATTCCGAAATTAAGCCAATTTTTTATGTAAGCCTGTACCGACAAACAACAGCAATAGCGCTCCCAAAAGGGCAAAGAATAATACGCTCAGCCAAAAATTATACACTACAATAGCGATCAGACAAAGCAAGGATAAAATCAAGGCTATTGCGGGTAAAATAGGGTAGAAGGGGGCTTTAAAAGGCCGCTCCAAATCCGGCTCCTTCCGCCGCAACACAAACAAGCTCACCATACTCATCACGTACATCACCACCGCACCCAAAGCGGAAAGGATAATCAGTTGCTGCGTTGTCCCCGAACATACTGCGATGATGCCAATCAAGCCTCCAACCAGCAATGCCACATGCGGCGTGTGAAAACGCGGATGGATACGGGCCAAGCCACGTGGTAAATACCCTCCCCGAGCCAGAGCAAACAACTGCCGCGAATAACCCAAAATGATGCTGTGAAAGGAAGCAACCAGGCCAAACAAACCAATACCTGCAAACAATTTGGTCAAGCCACTGTCCTTCCCCATCACGATGCCAATGGCCTCGGGTAAGGGATAATCGATGGTGGACAAACGGTGCCAATCGGTAATGCCCCCAGTGAGTAGCATGACGCCGATGGCCAATAAAGCCAGTGTAGCGATGCCGGAGATGTAACCGAGCGGAATGGTGCGCTTGGGGTCTTTGCTCTCTTCAGCGACCATCGCTACGCCTTCTATGGCCAAATAAAACCAAATGGCGAAGGGTAAAGCGGCGAATACCCCCAAATATCCATGCGGCATGCTGTCCCGCATGAAGTTTTCCATCCGAAAATGGGGCGCTACAATGCCCATGAACAACAACAATTCCGCGACCGCCAACAAGGTCACCCCCAAGGTAAACATGGCCGATTCTTTGATGCCCCAGAAATTGATCAGCGAAAAAATGAAGTAACAGCCGATCGCAGTGTACAACACATTGAAGCCGGGATGCAAAAAATGCAGGTAACTACCCAATGCATAGGCAATAGCTGGGGTAGCAAATAAAAACTCCACCAGCGTGGCAAAGCCTGCTACCAATCCCCCAATGGGCCCCAATGCCCGCCGCGCATACTCATATGGCCCACCTGAATGCGGAATGGAAGTGGTCAACTCTGTAAAACTGAAAATAAAGGCCAGGTACAAGACGGTTGCAATCAAAGTCGCAATGAGGAAACCGACGGTGCCTGAGGCCTCCCAGCCGTAGTTCCAGCCGAAGTATTCGCCGGAGATGACCAGGCCGACGGCAATGGCCCAGAGATGGAGCGGGGTGAGGGCGCGGGTGAGGGTGTTGGACATTTGTGGGTGGTTGGAGCTTTTGTGTTCTGTGATGAAAATGTCTTTTCGAAATATAGGATACTTTAATAGAAAGGTAGTTATAGAGTCGAACTTTTTATTTCCTTAGTCTGTCATTTTAATTTATACCTGAACATCATCTGAATGCGCAGCATTTAGGTCAGTACCATCATGCTGGATCCAAATTTTACCATCGGCAGATAAATCAATGTGTAAAAAACAGCCATAGTGTCTTCGCCCATCTTTCCAGGTGTTGTTGAAGAGGAGCTAGTGCCGTTCATTGATGATCTTGATGGTGGCATCTGCTTGTTCACTTGAATCAACTTTGGCTAAACGCTCTACCAGTTCTAGTACGGTTCTCTGAGGATTAATCATTGCTGGTGTCCTCAGGCGAAAGGCCCTCTTGTTCGAGCAGTAATGCCTCTCTAACTTCATCGATGAATTCTGATTCGACATGTAGAATATCCATGATAAGTTGGTACTCAAAACCCTTGAGCAGCATTTCTCTAGTAGCTTGTTCAAGGGCTTCTTTGCGTCCTCGTGCAACCCCTTCTTCAACGATCATTTCATAAGTACTCATGGCATTTTTATTTATGCTTGCAGGCAAAGCCTTAATGAATTTTTGAACCTTTTCACTTGCAATGTCGGCATTTCTGAAAAAATATGCAAGGATGGAAATTTGGAAATCGGAATATTGATTGTCCTCCAGATGAACGAAGATCAAATCAGGATTTTTGAGCACAAACTCTGGCTCCCAAATGTGCTTCATCATCAATAGCGTGTTGATCAGCAGCCCTTTGTTTAGTTCTAAAATCTGTTCATCATTTAGGGTTTGTAGGTCAGTCAAAAAGTAATCAAAATTAGGGCAGAAGGGGCGAAAACTGGCGGGTAGCTTTTTATCAAAGTAAGCATATACATCCCGTTTTACCCACTTCCTCTTTCCTTGGTACAACACGATAGGAATAATGGGAGTCAGGGCTTTTTTGCTCTTGATTTGATCTTCCCAAGTATCCAACATGTAACGAAGTAGTTGAAAGTGAGGATGTGGTACAATGTCACTTTTGTGCTCAAGAATAAAAGTTAACAATGCTTGCTTCTTAAGCCCAACAATTGGGCATTCATACACCACATCAGAAAAATACTCCTTCAACTGTGGGGAAACGAATGACCCATTGATTCGTTCCAAAGCATTTAGGTTCAGATGGTGCTGGATATCCTCGGGCAACATTTGCTTTAGGTAGTCCAAGGCAATATCCAGGCGGCCAAAAGTCGCTTTAAAAAATTCATCGTGAGGTTTGGAGGCTTGGTTTTTAGGCATTGTGGAAAATTTCCACCAAGATAAAATAATTGTGTTTTGTTTTTAAATTTAAAACTAAAAAATAAAAATATTGGGTACAACACTTGGTGTATGCACCCAACATACCCCTAAAACTCAAACACATATTCCCCACTCCCCACTTCAACCACAACCCCTTTGCTTGTACTCTTTGCATTCGTCACCGGATTTCCACCCTCACGAACACCACCCACATCCTTCGTCGGCAAGGTCACCGTCGCCGTAGTATTCGCCGGAATTTTCACCGTCAATTTGATCCTTTCCCCCTGTCGTTCCCAGCCCGAGACAATCTCGCCATAACTACTTTGAAAACTCGCTTTCGCAAAATTCAACTTAGGCGTAGGCTGCGGCTGAATCAGGATGTGTTTATAGGCCACTTGACCGATTTCCAGGCCTGCCGTTACGCGGTACATCCAGTCACCGATGGCCCCGTAGGCGTAGTGGTTGAAGGAGTTCATGCCCGCGTCTTGGAAGGTGCTATCGGGCTTGATGCCGTCCCAGCGCTCCCAGATGGTCGTTGCGCCCATTTTGACCGGGTACAACCAGGAAGGATAAGACTCCTGGAACAAGAGGTCGTAGGCCACGTCGGTATGCCCATTGTCCGACAAGACATGGCAGAGGTACGGCGTGCCCAAAAAGCCCGTCGACAAGTGGTTGCCCCGCGATTTGATGTCGCGTACCAGCTGCGCCGTAGCCGCAGCCCGGTTTTTTTCCTCAAACAAGTTGAAGGTCAGACCCAATACGTACGAAGTTTGAGAATCCGAAATGGTGCGTCCCGAACCAGCCACGTATTCATTGTTGAATGCTTTTTTAATCTTTTCAAACAAGGCGGCGTATTTGGCTTCATCCACTTTTTTACCCAAAACCTGCGCCGTTTTGCGCAAGATGTCCACCGAGTTGGCGTAAAAAGCGGTGGCAATGTAATCCGGGTCGGTGTAGCCACTTTTTTCGGTAGGGTTACTGATTTGCGCCTGATAAAACAACCAGTCGCCAAAGTGAGGCCCACCTTTCCAAAGGCCGTCGGGGGCCTTGGTGGTGATCCAGGCTACCCATTTTTCCATGGAGTTGTACTGCCGTTCCAGCAGGCGTTGGTCGCCGTACACCTGGTACAGGTTCCAGGGCGCAATGGTACACACGTCGCCCCAACCCGAAGAACCAGTGATGTTCTTCTTTTCTTTGCGTTGCAACACATCGGGGATCACGTGGGGCACCCCACCATTTTCGCCCTGATCAGCAATCAAGTCATTCAGCCATTTGTTGAAAAAGCCCGCCACCTGGTAGTTGTAGGCAGCAGTGCGGGAGAAGGCCTGCGCATCACCCGTCCAGCCCAGGCGCTCGTCGCGTTGGGGGCAGTCGGTAGGCACGTCGAGGAAGTTGCCGCGCTGGCCCCACTGGATGTTGCTTTGCAATTGGTTGAGCAAAGGATTGGAACAGGAAAAATCCCCGGTTTTTTTGATGTCACTGTGGATCACCACCGCTGTAAAGTTCTCGGCGCTCAAAGTACCAGGGTAGTTGACGATTTTGATGTAGCGGAAGCCCATAAAGGTAAAATGCGGCTCAAAAGTCTCTACTCCAACGCCCTTGAGGGTGTAATTCAATTCACACTTCGCGTGGCGTAGGTTAGTGGTATAAAAATTGCCTTTTTTGTCCAATACTTCGGCGTGTTGGATGGTGACCGTCGTTCCGGCTGGACCAGCGACTTTAAAACGAATCCATCCGGTGATGTTTTGCCCAAAATCGATGACTTTGTCGCCCTGCGGGGTGGTAATGATTTTTTGGGGCTTGAGGTCTTGAATGCGGCGAACTGGTGGCCCTTGCGGAGCGATGAGGTTGTTTTTAGGAAAATTGGCCACGTTTACCGCCCACCAAGCCTTGTCGTCAAAACCTGGTTTGGACCAATTTGGGATTTCCATGCGGGCATCATAGGTCTCCCCATTGTACAAATCGGCCATACGAATGGCGCTGTTGTTTTGGGCTTTCCAGGAAGCATCGGTACCAATGACTTGTTGAGAACCATCCGTGTACGTGACGACCAATTGCGCCAGCAGCCCCAATTTTTCTCCATATACGTTGCGGTTGTCTTCCCAGGCCAGATAGCCCCGGTACCAGCCATCGCCGAGTACTGCCCCGATGACGTTGGCACCCGAGGTAAGCATATTGCCCACATCGTACACGAAGTATTGCAGGTGATCCTGATAGGCGGTCCAGCCGGGCGTAAACAAATCTTCGCCAACTTTTTTTCCGTTGATGACCATAAAATTGAGACCATGACTGGTGGCGTATAGGCGGGCAGACTGGATTTTTTTGTTCAGGCTAAATTCTTTACGTGTCAAAGGTGGCGGGGGCATCGATTTGGTATCAACTGTCAATTCGGGTTCAATCCAGGAGGCTTTCCAGTCTTCGGGTTTGAGCAGGCCCATTTCCCACCAGGCCGTTTCGCTCCAGAGGGATTCGTGGTTTTGGTTGTCCCACACTTTCACTTGCCAGTAGTAGCGTTTGGCACTTTGTAGGGCTGGGCCGGCGTATTCCTGGAGGATGGATTGTGCGGAGGTCAGTTTACCTGAATCCCAGATCAAGCTTTTTTTGTTGAAATCTGCTGCCGTAGCTACGCGGATTTGGTAAGCAGTTTGCAGGATGTTGCGCTGCGGGCTGTTCAGTTTCCAGCTCAGGCGGGGTTTGCTGGCGTCCAGCGGCATGGGGTTGACGAGGTGTTCACAAGTCAGGCTATTGACCGTAACCTGAGTTTGTGCGATGGTAGTAAACCCAAGCAGGATAAGTAGTAGGTAGAGCGATCTCATGTTTTGAAAAAGGTTTTATAAATGTTAAGTTATAGATAGTAATAAAAAATTGCAGATTGAGCTGATACATTTGCCCTCTGAAAGTAAGCATAAAATGCTCAAGTCATGGACATCATTTACTTTTTCGAACTCCTGGGTACATTCGTGTTTGCCATCAGCGGCATGGCGACTGCTGCCGAAAAAAAATTCGATATCTTCGGCGGAGCCATCATCGGCTGGGCTACTGCTGTGGGCGGTGGCACCATTCGAGATGTGATGATTGGCCGACTCCCCGTAGGCTGGATGCGGGATACCAATTTTTTGTTCGCCATCCTTGCCGCCTTGCCCGTGGTTTATTTTTTCCGCAGAACCATTTTGCGTTTTCCGCGCACCTTCTTATGGGTCGATAGTTTGGGCATAGGTTTGTTCACGGTTTTGGGTTTGGAAAAAACCCTCGCTTTGGGGCTTGATCCAGCCGTGGCCGTGGTCATGGGGGCGGTTTCGGCTACTTTTGGAGGGGTACTTCGCGACTTGTTGTGCAACGAAATACCCCTCTTGTTTCAGCCCAAAACTGAGCTGTATGTAACCGTGTGTTTATTGGGTGGGTTGTTCTATTTGTTGCTGGGGCTATTTGGGTTCGATTACCGCTGGAAAATGATCGTCACCATTATTGTAGTGTTCAGTCTTCGACAGTTGGCAGTTCATTACCAGTGGCGCTTGCCAACGATCAAGTAAAAAGTGGCATCGATTGCGGATAAGCCTGCCCATTTTTCAAGTGCATCAAAGCCCCCAAGGCCGTAGCCTGGTGGAATTCGAGCGCCTCAATTTGTTTGTTGGGAAAATCGGCGGCCAACAGTTGCATGAAGATAGGATTTTGGGCAAAGCCACCATCTACATAAAACTTGGGCACCCCATTGTCGACCAGCTCGATGGAGCTTTTTAACAAATCCATCAAACCCCGCATCAAGCTGTAATAGGCGGAAATTGCATCGGGGCAGCTCGAAAAATCCCAAGTGCCATTTTGCAGGCCCAGCACTGGTCCTGTACCTTCCATACAAGCGGGCACAAAACCAGCTTGGATGTTGGCCTGCTCACGGCCATTGAGTTTTTTGTAAAAACCCGCCTCTACGCCGTAATGCTGGGCAATCCGTTCAACCTGATGATCGTGCTCCCGCCCAAAAAACACCCTTGAAGCCTTGACCGGATTGCCTTTGGGCGTAAGGTAGGCCAGGCAATCACAACGCAGCGCCTGCGGACTCAGGTGCTCTTTGTTAAAAGGGTTCAGGTTGATGCACCAGGTACCCGTTGAAAGGAGCAAAAAAGGCTCTTTTTCCCGCAGTAAATATGGCAACAATGCGGCCGAACTATCGTGTAAGCCCACCCCAATCATCACTCCATCCTTCACTGTTGCAATGGAATCTTTGGTAATGGGGGCGAGTTTTTCCTCGATTCCCCAACGTTTGACCCAGGGGTGGTAAGCCCCCGCCTGAAAATCCCAGAGGGCGGTATGGCAACCGAGGGAAGTGTAATCGCTGAACTTTTCACCGGACAACAAATAGGAAAGGTATTGCGGTAGGTGCAGCGCCGTTTTGATTTGTTGGAAGGCCTCCGGTTGGCTGTAGGCGAGCCAGTACAACTGCAAACCCGAGTTGAGCATGCCCATGGTAGGCGAGCAGGTGATGGCGGCAAAAGCGTCCTGGTCTTGCCCTTCGTGCTGCTGGATGTCGGCATAAAATTGGGTTTGCAATTCCGCCGACAGCGGCTTCAAATAATTGTACAAAGGCCCAATGGCGGTGCCCTGAGCATCCAAATGCACAAAGCTGGCCCCGTAGGCACTAAAATTGACTCCTGTGAGCAAGATATCTGAACGCAAACGCAGATTCTCCCAATGATCCAGCAGCCAGGAATTGAGCAAGCCCAAATCGTCGCAAGGGAAACCATCGGCATCGCTGGTTTCTAGAAAAGTTTGGCTTTGCTCTTCGATGGGTTGAAATTCCGCATCAAAAAGCAAGAGTTTTTTGTTGGTTTTGCCTACATCAAAAATTGCAAATGCCGCTGTTTTCATAAGCCCGTTGCCGTACTGAATTTACCTCTTTTTTCAATCAAATTGGCCCGTACCTGCGCCGAGCGGAAAGCGCCCAGGGGATCAATGGCCCCGCCGTCCAGGCGCATGGCTTCGGCTACCAGCGGACGTACATCGGTGAGGAAGGCGTCGCGCAGGAGTTCCTCCGCTTGCACCACGTCATTCTCTTCCTGGGCCTGATTCAGCGCAGCGCGGTCTACCAACAGTGCCCGGGCGTAAGCCGAGAGGATGCCATTGACGGATTGCAACAAATCTTCGATGGGGTCTTTGGTATTGTGGCTGGCGTCGATCATCCAGGCGATGTTCGGGTTTTTCACCGTGGGGTCGCTCATGCCGTCGACCAGTTCGTTAAAAATCAAGAACAACTGGAAGGGTTTGATGCTGCCCGTGGTCAAGTCGTCGTCGCCGTACATGGAACCGTTGAAGTGGAAACCACCCAGGCGGCCAAAATGCATCAGGCGACCTACAATTTGCTCAATGTTGGTATTGGGCAAATGATGCCCCAAATCGACCAGCACCTGCGCATTTTTACCCACAGATTGGCACAAGGAATAAGAAGTTCCCCAGTCGGGGATGATCATGGAGTAAAAATTGGGCTCGTAAGGTTTGTACTCGATGAGCATGGTCCAATCATCGGGCATGGCACTGTAAATGTCGGCCAGGGATTCGGAGGTGCGTTGGTAAGCGCGGCGTAGGTGGTGCTGTCCGGGAAAATTGGAACCATCGGCCAACCAAACGGTCAACACCTTTGAATCCAGTTGTTTGCCGTACTCTACACACTGGATATTGTGGTCAATGGCCTGTTGGCGGACTACACTTTCCGTGTGGCAAAGGGAGCCGAATTTGTAACTATAGGCCTGATCTTTTTGATCTTGAAAGGTATTGGAATTGACCGAGTCGATGGTCAGGCCATGATGCGTGAGCAATTGTTTGAGGGCGGGTACATCCTTGGGAATGTCCCAGGGAATGTGCAGGGAGATGGAATTGGCCGAGCGATTGAGTTGGTGGATCAGGCCAACGTCTTCAATTTTTTCCTCTAAATTACGCGGCTCACCACCAATGCTGAAACGCCCAAAGCGGGTGCCACCGCTGCCCAGTGCCCAACTGGGGATGGCAATTTGGAAGGCCCGGATTTTTTCGACAACTTGGGTCACATTAAAGCCCTTGCGCTCCAGCACCCCTTCGATGAAGTTCAGTCGCGTTTCATGTTCAGGCAATTGGGCCTGGTTATGGTATTGGATTTGTTCGTTTGCGATCATTGCAGTGTAGGTTATTTGATTTCTCGAAAGGTAATGTTTACAAAATAAACGAAAGCCTTGTGTGCTGCTATCCTGTGCTCTCCTGTTGTAAAAAATGAAATTTTTTTGATTAGAAAGGGGCATCCGGCAATATTTCCTTAGCTTTATGAACCAACAACCAATATACCTGTAAATCGACACTGATTTTTATGCAAACATCGATCATCATCATCATCATTGGCTTATTCATTTTCTGGGGGCATTACCTCAATGGGATTTTTGAACGCAGAAGCATCCCGGATGTACTGGGTTTGATGTTGATTGGGATGTTGTTGGGCCCGGTTTTTCACCTGGTTGATCCTACTTCATTTGGCCAATTCGGGCCCTTGTTCAGCAACCTGGTGCTCATTTTTATCTTGTTTGAAAGTGGTACCGATTTGCGCATTTCTGAGGTAAAAGCTTCGTTTAAAGAATCGGCAGGGATCACTACGTTGGGCTTTTTGGTCACCTGGGTTATTGTGGCGGTCATGTGTTATTTGATTTTGCATTTGCCCATTCTGACTTGTCTGTTTATCGGAGCAACGCTGGGTGGGACTTCCTCCGCAGTGGTGGTAGGTCTGGTGAAAAAAGTAGATGTAAAGCCTAAAACAGCCACGACTCTAATTATGGAATCAGCGGAAACGGATGTATTTACGCTGGCTATTCCACTGAGTATTTTGGGCTTGATGATGAGCGGAGAAATTCGGGCGGAAACTGTGTTGTCGCAGTTTATTGCTTCGCTGGTCATTGCCTTGCTGATGGGGATAGGTGGGGCCTTTTTATGGTCGTTTATCCTCAACAAAATTCCCAACCTGAAATCGACCAAGTTTTCTACGCCCGCTTTTCTGTTTATTTTGTACGGACTCACTGAATACCTCAATTATAGTGGACCCATTACGGCCTTGTCTTTCGGCATCGCCATTGGCAACCTGCAATATTTTGAGCCTAAATTACTGGAGCGCATTATTCCCAATCAAAGCATTGTTTTGTCCCAAATTGAAAAGGATTTTTTCAGTGAACTGGTCTTTTTGTTGCGTACTTTTTTCTTTGTGTTCATTGGGATCAGCATCCAGATCAATCGTTTGGACTGGCTGATGTGGGGTGCCATCATCACGCTGGTCCTCTATGCTTCTCGTATCATTATTGTAAAATTAATTGTAACCAGAGACACGCCACTGTTGGACAAGTCAATCATGTCGATTATGATTCCGAAAGGTTTAGGGGCGGCGGTCATTGCTACCTTACCTCTCCAACGGGGGCATGCTGATGGGGTGATCATTCAGTCGATGTGTTTTGCGGTGATTCTGTTCAGTACCCTGTACTGTGTGGCCTTGTTTTTTTTGGTGAAAATTGGGTTCAGCTTGCCGTTTTATCGTTTGTTTTTTGGAAAGGATCAGGTACTTGCTGAAGAATATGAAGGCGAGGGAACCAATGAGGCCGCTTAATGCGTTATTTTGTGCCGGGTTCAATCCAGACTGCTAATTACCCTAAACACTAAATTGCTATGTACGGCTATTACACCCCAATTTTGTTGTTGCAAGCATTTTGTCTATACCATGCTTACCGCAACAACACCCACCAAAAATGGCTTTGGCTCATCATCTTCATTCCTTTGATTGGCTGTTTGATCTACCTGTATGACAACT
>JAIXOO010000278.1 GCA_027486765.1 Saprospiraceae bacterium | reverse complement strand
CCCGACTTTTTGACAATATCCAGCAATCGTTTGTAATCCATTTTGGGCTGTTCGCCCTTGCTGTCAAAATCGTAGGTTTTGGCACTCACCCCTTTGGCAAAGGGCAACATCTCCTGAACTCCCAGGTAGCGGTCGTACATGTCCTCACAGGGATCCTGGGTTTGGCCCCAGGGGTGAGAGATGCAAAAGTTTCCAAAATCGGGTAAAGTACCTACATTGGCCATGCCCACCTCCTGCATAACCGAGGCAATCCAGGCCCCATTGGAGGAGTCGCTGCCGTGGTTTTCGACCACCACGTTGATATTCATGGTTTTGGCAAATGCTCCCAGGCGACTTAGTGAATCGATGGAAGCTATTTTTTTATCTGCGGAGCTACCCTCGCCGTGCAGGTTGACCCGAATGGTTTTGCAGCCCAGCAGTTGGGCCGCTTCCACCCATTTTTTGTGGTTTTCCACGGCGGGTAGGCGCTGCGTATCGTCGGGAAGGGCCAGGGATCCTTCGTCGTCCACCATGATGAGGTGATTGTCCACCCCTTCATCGCGGCTCCGCTTGAGCAATTCATTCAGGTATTTGGCGTTTTTTCCCGCTTCTTTAAAGGGCATGGTTTTGCCACCAAAAAAGGTGTTGACGTACTCCACTGCGGAAACCCCAAACTCGCCTTTTGCTGTGGCGGGGAAATCCAGGTGGTCGAGTTTTCCGGCTTGCAGCGTGCGGTGCAGGGACCATTGGGCCAGTGAGAGTTTAAGGCCAGCAGGTGTGACACTGGGCTGGCAGCCGGAAGCTCCCAGCAGCACAGCGCCTGAGCCGAGCAGAGATTGTTGAAGAAAGGATCTGCGTGTAAGCATTAGGTGGTGTTTTTGAATATTATCTGGAAAAATCGAATTGACATTCCCCTCTATTTCTCCTCCGGAACCAACGCCACCATCCGCAACGGTCCACCACTCCCACCTTTGATCTTCATTGGCAATGCCGCCACCCAGATTCCAGTGGGCGGCAATTGCTCCAGATTGGCCAGGTTTTCAAAAGCAGGGATGTCTTCTTTGAACAAAATTTGGTGGCTTTCAAAGTGCGTGGATTGCCCGTAATCGATGCTGGGCGTATCCAGGCCGATGGCGTGTATCTTGCGTTGGGTGCTCAGCCATTTGGCCGCTTCAGGGTGCAGGCCCGGGAAATGCAATTTGGCGATGGCCGCCGGGCCTCGTTCCGCGGTGCCCATGTATTTGAGTTTGTCGGGCCAATACTGCCCAAATCCAGTGCGCAACAGCACAATCACTCCATCTGGCAACTTTCCATGCTCTTTTTCCCAGGCCAAAAAATCGGCGACATCTACCCGGTAATCGGGCTGCCCTTTGGCCTTGGCTGATACATCGATCACTACGGCATTGCCCATCAATCGATCCAATGGAATCTCATCCATGGTTTGATGGCCTTTGGCAAAATGGATGGGCGCATCCAGGTGGGTGCCGCCGTGTTCCGCTGCACAATAATTGAAGGCGGTGTAATAAAACCCACTGTCGGTCACCCCGGCAAATACCGTGTCGAGTCGAAAATCATCAGCGGTGGGCCAATAAATGGTGTTTTCGTCAAAATTGTGGGTGAGGTCGATCCAGGTGCCTTTGGGGAAAAGGGGGGCTGGTGGCTTTGGGGTGCAGGAAAAGAGGGCAAAGAGGCCGAGGAGCAGGAGGGTAGTGCATGGTTTCATGTTAGGTGTTTTTGAGTCTGGTTGATGATGTGGTTTGGACATGGTGTCTGGTTTCACAAAATACTGTTTTTGGGGGAATTTGGAGGACTGTTTTGAAAGGGAAGTGGATGAAGTGACCAGGGGGCGCAAGGCCGTGTTCAAGCCAAAGAAGAAGGCAGGTTTGAGCCACATGACTAACCGCGGAGCGGGGGTGAATTCAGAATAGCCCTGGTTGTCCGCTGGGCCGATCAGTTCTAATGTTAGGCTGGCGCTGGTACAAGTCTCCAGACTTGTACCAGTATTAACACGTCTCTGACGTGTGTTTGCTCAATATTTTCGCGTTGCTCATGCGTCAGGAGACGCGAAAATATTGGTACAAGTCTGGAGACTTGTACCAGCTAAAACAGAACTGATCGACCCTGCGGTCGTCCAGGGAGAAGGAACGTCGCAGGTGCTTGCAACCGAGGTAGCGGTTGAACTATTCGGCTAGCTGTTTGACTCGAATTGGTTGAAACACCACCAAAGCGGCATTTTTATTGGCACAAAGAAAAAAGAAGAGGACACGGAGGACACAAACTTGGATGTTGACAAGATGCTTTGTTTGGAGATTTGCCTAGGCCTAGAAAGACTTGTTGTTCAATCCATCTCCTTTTGTCTAAAACTTCAACAGCACATACCCCTGTGGCACGTAAGTAGTAATGGTCGTCAACGCGGAATGAGCAATCCTTACGCCTGGCCAAAGGTCTTTCGTCACCATTTTGCGCGCAATCAGGGATTGGCCACAAACCATAATGTCCACACCAGCTTCCAACAAGGCTTCATAAACCTTGAGATTGGGATTATCGGTCTGAAAGCGCTCTTGGTATTGCGCATTGTTCAGCAAGGTGAATATCGCCCCCCCGTGAACGACGACCTTCACTTTGAGCGCCGTTTTGGGGACTCCCGCCAAACCATGCAGGTTCATCAGCCGTGCTACATTGTCCACCCAGCGGGAAATTTGTTTGTTGTCCTCGGCAGCAGTGGATAGGTCCACCAGGAGTTTGTAATTCAACGTAGGATCTGGCCGCTCCGTCGCATCGGGAATTTCGTAGATTCCGCCATACTCTTTTACGATAGGAAATTGGGCGCTTTGGCCAAAAAGGGAAGAACAACCCAATGTCGCAATGAGGATTAAAGTGTATTTGATGAGCTTGTGCATAAAGTTAATTTTTAACCTGGGCTAAGTTAGGATATTTTGGGTCAAATGAGCTGCTTCTTGGGTTGGAAATGGATTGGGTTGTCTCCATGCTGCTGGACATTTTTGTATTTCAGAGGCGAAGGACCTG
>JAIXOO010000049.1 GCA_027486765.1 Saprospiraceae bacterium | reverse complement strand
TACAAAGAAATTGGCCAGATTCAAACGGGTTATTCCATCATGTTTACCTTCTGTGCGGTAGCCTACGTGATTGCCTGGACGGTGATGAAGAGTTTGGTGCCTAAGTATAAGTTGATTACGGATTTGTAGTTAAATCTGCACAAAGTTTGACATTTTGCGTTTTGGGTTGTAGGTTGTGAATAAGATTCAAAATTGTTCCACATGACCTGCTCCCCAAAACGCAATATGTTATGACCGACCTTCTCCCACAAATTGACGACATCCGTATTTTGGAGAATAAACTACAGCAGCAGAAAGCGCCCCACCAGCGCTTGATTTTGCTGGATCGGTTATTGGCCTATTACACCTATACGAACCCACAACGCGCCAAAACTTATCTAGCGGAACAAGGCGCGCTGATTAAAGCTTATCCCAATGCAGATGTTGAATTAAATTTCCACCTCTACTCGGCCATTGTTGAAAATCAGCTTTACAACTACCCCAATTCACTTGCCCACTTCACCAAATTGCTCGATCTGGTAGAAGAGTGTGGCGATGTCAAACAACAGGCCGAAGTCTACATCGATTTTGCGGGAACTTGCATCAACATGCAGAACATGGATCAAGCCTTGTTCTATTTGGACAAAGCAGGTAAACTCCTGCGGGCCTTTCCCGACGAACGCCTCCGCGCCCGGCACACTGCCCGGGAAGGGTTTGTGCAATTGCATTTCGCCAATTATTCCCGCGCCATCGAGTTGCTGATTGAGTCCGATAAAAAAATCACCGAATTTGGCAGTTATACCAACCTCAAGGACTACCATTTCCTCATTTTGATCCACACGGGGTTAGGCACCATTTATGAACGCAACGATGATCAGGAAAAAAGTGTAGAAGCCTACCTCAAAGCGGTGGAAATTGCCGAGGCTACCGAAATGCGCAGCCGCCTTTCCTGGAATTACCTCAACGTAGGCAACGGTTTTATGGCACTCAACAACCTTGAAAGTGCTGAGTATTATTTTCTAAAAGCCATCGAGACCCACGAAGACGTCAATCCCTATGCCAAAGCCAGTGCCACGGCCAATGTGGGCTACTGCAAATTGCAGCATAAAGATTATGAAAGTGCCCTGAAGCTGTTCAAAAAAGCAGAGAGCCAGTTCAAGGGAATGTCGGCAGAATCGCTGGAAAATTTTGCCCTCATCGAATCCTGGCGCGGATTGGTGTATGGTGCCTTGGGCAAAGCCGTTCAGGCGGAAAAACATTTCTCCAAGGCGCTCATTTTGGCGGATGAAGCCAATGATTTTAAACGGCTATCCAGCATTTACAAAGACATGGCGGGTTTTTTCGCCCTCTTGGGGCAGTACGAAAAGGCCTATGAACACCTCCTGGAACACAGTAAAAATGCAGAACTGTACCAGCAGGATGTCAATGAGCGCAAACGGATGGAGCTGGAAGTAAAATACGAGGCAGAAAAACAGCACAAAGAGGCGGAGCTGCTGCGCCTACAAGCGGCCAAACTACAACTCAAGGCCCTGCGTGCACAGATGAACCCCCACTTTTTGTTCAACGCCCTCAATTCCATCCAAAACTACATTACCTCCAACGAGGCCTCCAACGCGGCCAAGTATCTGGCTCGTTTTGCCAAATTGATGCGGCAGAGTTTGGAATATTCTGATTTGGAGGTGGTGTCGCTGGAAAAAGAGATCGCCTTTTTGAGTGATTACCTGTACATCAACGAAAAACTGCGCTTCGAGGATCGGCTCAGCTATAAGATCATCGTGGACGATGAAATAGAGGAAGACATCACCGGGGTGCCCACCATGATTGTGCAACCTTACGTAGAAAACGCCATCGAGCATGGCCTGCGCAACAAAGAATCAGGCAACATCCGCGTGGATTTTTCACTGTACAACGAGGACACCATCCTGTGTGTAGTCGAAGACGATGGCATTGGCCGCGACAAGGCCCGCCAAATGCAACTCAACGACGGGCGCTACCAAAACCACCGCTCCAGAGGTACGGCCATCACCGAGCAACGCCTACAACTCTTGTACAATTCACGCGAAAAAAAGGTCTATGTACACACCATCGACCTGCGGGATGAGGCAACGGGGGAGGCTTTGGGAACGAGGGTGGAGATTAAAATTCCGATTATTGATGTGCATACGAGGTAAAGGGTTCCAGGGTTCCAGGTTCCAAGATTCCAGGGTTCCAAGGTTCCAAGGTTGGGGTTGCCGAACCTTGGAACGCTGGAACCTGGAACTTTGGAACCCTTTTAATTTTACTTGATCGTCTCCATCTTCTTCGTCACTTCTTTCAAAGAATCCTGTACGTAGTGGGCTTCAAAGAATAAAGTCCCATCTTCTTCCCAACGGCGCATCGGGCCATCCATTTTACCATCTTTGAAGCTGACCAAAAACTGAGGTTTTCCATTGGGATAAAAAATAGTATCTCCACGTTGCTTTTTTCCCCCTTCGTAGTATTGTACTTCTTTGAGTTTGCCGTCAGGGTAAAACAGCTCGGTGCGCCCCACTTGGATACCCATTTCAAATTGACGCTTGACCTGAACGGCGCCAGTTTTAGGGTAATATTCGAGCATTTCTCCGTCTATTTTGCCTTCAACCATGGTGTAGCGGCGCTTGATGCTGCCATCCTGGTGATTAAGGGTGTGCTCTTCGGGGCCTTTGGTGTTATTGCAGGCAACTGTGGCCAGCAATAAAATAAAACTTAGCAAGCCGAGTATGGTGTTTCTTTGGAGCTTCATGTGATTTGAATCTTTAAGGGATAAAAAAGGCTCTTGGTGAAGACCCCGGGTTACTTTCAACCAAGGGCCGACGCCAAGAGCCTCGTGTTACAATTCTATTTGCTAGCAATTATTTTATTTATCCCAAGGCAATCTGTTCACCTTACGCGCTACCCGGTAGCCCAGGTTAACCCCTTGTTCGCTATCCATGCGGAAGTGTACACCAAGTGGCACACGAGACCAGGCATTTTCTTCGGCCATTTCGTAGAAAGAACCAAAGCTACGTGGGCGGCCTTCAAAATCACTGCGGTTTTCGTGGCAACGGTCGGTCATGGCATAGTTGTAGCCAAAAATGCTGGACAATGCCTCTGCACCAGCAGCCCCCATGGTGGAGTGGCCAGAAGGATATGCAGGAAATGGAGGGCTGAAACCTTTGTCACCATTGAGTGGGTTGTCCAATGGTGGCTCCCATTTGCTGTCAATCACGCGCTTGATGTAAGATTCTGGACGCTCTACGTTGTAGTAATACTTGGAGTGCCAGCAAGCTACAGCGGCATCATTCAGCGCCAAGCCTACTTTTGCGTCAGTCAAAAGTGCAATTTCCAAATTGACATCTTCTGCTTCAAATACCTGGTTCGCAATCGCCATCCAACGTGGACCAGGGCTGAAAGTCAGATTCACTAAATCGTCGCTCCAGAATTCCCCGATCCAGATGTTTTCGTAAGGAGCATTCACCGTTTGAGCGTAAACCTCCATGGCTTGGTTGAAGAATGCAGAATTGGGTGCCTCATTGTAGGGCAGTGGTGGAGGGCACAGTTTGTCTGCTTCAGTGATGGCAAAAGCACGGGCACGACCCCAGAATGGGAACATTGGCTGAGTTGGTCCAGGAACCGTTGGGCGCCAGTGGCCAGGTTTGTTCTGGTAATCGGCCCAGTTGTAGCCTTTGAAAGGATCCAAATACGCTTCGTGACCTGTCAAATCCGTAGCTGACCATGCCCACATCGCATCAGCTACTGCCTGGCCGTGTGCTACTGAGCGCTTGTACACAGCCTCAGATGTCTGGGTGCGGTACTTGCTGCCCAAAGCGTTTTCCAAGGCAGTGATTTTTTCAAACAAGGGCTGGCTGGCCGTGCGGAAAAAACGGCGCGTCAGGTTGGCGCGCAGCGTATTGACTACTGCTGGCCAATGGTACTCCTCATTGGCATCCGCTACTGGCAAGGACAAACCTGGATACTGAGCTGCAATGGATTTGTGGTCTTCCATACCTGGAGCACAAGCCTCATAAGCAGCAAGACCCATGTAAGCCAAAGCACGAGGTGCTGGGCCAGGGCGGTAACCAGCAGCGTAGCGCTCAATTTCGAGGAATATTTCATTCCACTTGAAGGCCACTTCGTAGTCGTAGTCCGCTACCGATTTTTCATCCAATACCAGGACTTTGTCGTCGTCGTCATTGTCGCAGGCAGTGAATAGTACGCCCATCAAAAGCAGGGCCGGTAATAGTTTTTTTAGAGATGTAAGAATACCCATGGTGTAAAAAATTTGTGGTGTTAATGATGTTATGAGATTAAAATAGATAGAGTTCTTCCAGCCTAATTTGGAACAAGTTCCAAATTGGGTAAGTCCCGGCACACCATGTTCATTCTAGTTTACTTTAGTGAGTAAACAAATGCAAGGTGCCGATTGGTTTAGCGCAATAAATTTTGGTGTAGATTTCTCAGCGTAACCGAATGGATAAAAACAAAATAAACAATCAAGCGCTCATCATACTGGGTGATTTAGGTTTAGTAGCACAAGGGGTAAATGGATATACCAGTTTCAACTAGTCCATTGATTGGAACTAGAAATTGAGACAAAACGATAAAGTGTGGGAGAGCTATGAATAAAACACAGCTCAAGATGAAGTATGTAGATTAGCCTAGATAAAAAACTGCTCTAAATGATGGTAATACAAAGCTCAAATCAGAACGAAATGGTACTTGTCGCCTTCAGGACATTTAAGCACGCCACAAAAATACATTAAAAAAAAATAATGTCAAGTCTTTTAGGAAAAAAATGGTGCTTTTTGCTGATTTTTTTCAGTTCAACTATCGCAAAAGATAGTTTTATTTTCAAATCACTTGTGTCCTCAGATATTGTGAACTGGTTTTTAAATTATTGTCAAGAAATAGATAAATCGTAAGCTGGTGGAAATTTCAGTTTACATTCGCAAGAAAAGTTCATGTCTCTTTCTTCCAAAGTTGCCATTTTTAATGCCCCTAAGGAGCCATTCCTGCTTCAGGAAGTAGCCGTCAAAACACTAGAGCCTCGGGAAGTGCTGATCAAAAATGAATATGTCACCCTCTGCCGCAGCGACTTGTTGACCTATTCAGGCAAACGCAAGGAAAAAACCCCTACCCTTCTTGGGCACGAAATAGTGGGACGTATTGCCGCTTTCTCCGACTCCGACCCGGCCAGCGACGTGTGTGGAGTACCTCTTCAACTTGGTGACCGGGTTACCTGGGGCATTTATGCGAGCGCACCTGACGACCCGCTCTCCAAACAAGGTATGCCCCAAAAAGCTACTGACCTTTTTAAGTACGGGCACGAAACCATCACGCCCGACAGCCACTTACACGGTGGACTAGGGGAATACATCGTTTTGCGCAAAAACACCCCCATCATCAAGCTGAACGAGGAGATTCCCTTGCCCGTAGCCGCCCTGATTAATTGTGCTGTTTCGACTGTAGCAGGTGCCTTGCGCTTATCCGGTGATTTAAGCCAAAAAAACGTCCTGATTAGTGGTGTAGGGATGTTGGGAATAGTGGCCTGCGCCATGAGTAAGGCATTGGGAGCAGCCCAGGTTATTGCGCTGGATACCAACGCCGCACGTTTGGAAAAAGCCCAAGCGTTTGGGGCCGATGCCTGTTTGTTGATGTCAGACGAACAGCCTGATGTGAAGGCTATCGCGGCGACTGTTTTGGGCGATTCCTTCACCATTCACAACATGATCGACTTCAGTGGCGCGCCACAAGCCATGGAAAATGGCATTGATCTGCTCTCGATAGGTGGAACGGCGGTATGGATTGGCGCGACCTACCCACAACGGAATGTACAGATCAACGCAGAACAAGTAGTCCGCAAAATATTAAGCATCAAAGGCCTGCACAATTACAACGAACAAGACCTCGTTGCTGCGGTAGATTTCATTACCCAATACCATCAGGTTTATCCCTTTGAACAATTGGTTCAGGGTGCTTTCTCCCTGGATCAAGTAGAGACTGCTTTTGAATACGCATTGGAAAACAACCCGTTCCGCGTAGGGATTCAATTTTAATCAATACAAATACACACACCAATGAATAAAATCAGCATGGTTGTATTCGATTTATCGGGGACAACAGTAAGCGACGACAATGCAGTAGCCAAAAGTCTGTACGAAGCTGCCCTTGAATTTGGCCTCGACGTTGAACTGGAAGACTTTGAAAAAACCATTGGCACCAATAAAATCCACCTGTACCAATTCATGATCGCCAAAAGCTTGGGCGAACCGGTACTGATTGAGCACCTCGAAAAGTACCACTTTCCGGAACACCTGAACAAGGCGATGGAGATTTTCGAACGCTACTCGGTGATCATGGTCAACTACTACCGTCAGCAAGTGCAAGCAATGCCAGGAGCTGAAGAGGTTTTTGCCTGGTGCCACGAACAAGGCATCAAGGTAGTGACCGATACGGGCTTTCACCGCGATGTGAATACCGCGATCATGGAGGGCCTACAATGGGTGGAGCGTGGCCTCGTAGATTTGACCTTGGACGTAGAGAGTACAGGAGGTATTGGTCGCCCTTCCCCCTATTTGATCTACAAAGCCATGATGGATTTGGGCATTCAAAGCATTCATGAGGTGATCAAAATTGGGGATACCCCGGCAGATTTATTGTCGGGTTACAATGCGGGTTGCCGGGGAAACATCGGCGTCTTGAGTGGAGCCAACAGCCTAGAAACCCTGCAGAAATACCCACATACCCATATTTTGCCCAGTGTGCGCGAACTACCTGATCTAATCCAAAGCGAATTCCACAAATAAGCCCTCATGAGCCTCCAACCTACCCAATTGGCCAGTCCCAGCCGCGTTCAGCAGTGGTTGATGCGCAGCAACCCTGTAGTATTTGTTCTATTTTGTGGTGCGGCGGCGTTCATCACCTATTGTAGCATGTACGCCTTCCGCAAACCCTTCACGGCGGCTACCTTCGAAGGCTTGAGTTTGTGGGGCATGGATTACAAAATTGTGCTCATCATTGCTCAAGTGATTGGTTACACCTTGTCCAAGTTTTTGGGCATAAAACTAGTCTCAGAGTTGAGCGCTTCCCGGCGAATCAAAATATTGTTCCTGCTGATGGGCTTTGCCTGGTCTAGCTTGTTCTTATTCGCCATCACCCCTTATCCCTACAACTTTGTTTGGCTATTTTTTAACGGCTTGCCCCTGGGGATGATTTGGGGCGTGGTGTTTAGTTTTTTGGAGGGACGGCGTTTTACGGAGTTGTTGGGGGCGGCGATGGCTTCAAGTTTTATTGTTTCTTCAGGTTTTGTGAAAGCGGGCGGGAAAACCTTGATCGATAATTATGGCGTTAGCGATTTTTGGATGCCGTTTTTGACGGGGCTCTTGTTCTTGCCCTTGTTGCTCCTCGGCATCTGGATGTTGCACCAAATCCCGCCACCCAGTGCGGAAGATGAGCAGCAGCGCACCCGTCGGGTGCCGATGACCAGTGCCCAACGCCGGGCGTTTTTTTACACTTTTGCGCCGGGGATCATCCTCTCGGTGCTCATTTATGTAAGCTTGACTATTTTTCGAGACATCCGCGACAATTTTGCGGTAGAGCTCTGGGCTGCGTTGGGTTACGCTGATACCCCCGAGATTTTGGTTTTGTCCGAAATTCCGATTGCAGTAGCTGTGCTGGTCATCATTGGCAGTATGGTCTTTATCAAAAACAACAAGGTGGCCTTTTTTGCCAATCAGTTTCTCATTCTATCGGGCGGCGCCATCGTCCTCTTGATGACTTTTTTATTTGCCCAAAAGGCGATTGATCCAGCCCTATGGATGATCGTGATGGGCTTTGGCATGTATTTGCCTTACATTGGGTTTCATACCTTGTTGTTTGAGCGTTGGATCGCGCTGTTTCGCTACCAGAGCAACATTGGGTACCTGATGTACATCAGCGATGCCTTTGGGTACCTGGGGAGTATGGGGATTTTGTTGTACAAAAATTTCGGGGCGCATCAGATCAGTTGGTTGAATTTTTTTATCACGACGGCGATTGTGATGGGAGTTGTGACGGTGGTGCTGTCGGGCTTGGCGATTGGGTATTTTTGGCGGAAGGAACGGGGTGTGACGAGCATTGCGTAATGCATCATACAAACATGAATCATCCCGAATTTTTGGGATGATTCATGTTTATAGTCTACTCCCTCTCCCCATCTTCCATCCGTACAAACGCACTCCTCCTTGGCGCAGGCAATTCGGCTTGATCCCCTTTCAACCCCTTCCACAATACCTCGTTGAAAAGGCGATCATCGTTGAGGTCTACTTCCGCGAAATTGAAGCCTTCCGAGATTTTTGCCCAGCGGCTTGCCAGGGTATTCACATCGTCGAGGCTCACGGACAGTGGCATGGACTTGAATGGTGCCAAATTAGGCGTAGGTGTAAAGCTTCGGAACATGGGCATGGCCGCAGCATCGTATTGGCTCATCGGCGGCAATCCCAGGATCAACTCTATCGTGCGGAGCATCCCCGAAGTAGAATACATGCTGTGGTCTACGTAATTGCGCTTGGTGTAGGGGCTCACCACAAAGGCAATCGAGCGGTGGGCGTCCACATGATCGGGACCATTTTGGGCATCGTCTTCCAGGATAAAAATGGCCGATTGAGCCCAAATGGCACTTTTGCTGATGTGCTCCACCAACATTCCTACGGCCAGGTCGTTGTCCGCTACACAGGCATAAGGTGTCGGGCGACCTACCGCCAAACCCTGGGTGTGATCGGCCCCCAAACGAATGGTACTCAGGCTCGGCAAGGCATTGATGGCCAGCAGTGAATCGAAGTCGTGCCGCCACTGTCCAAATCGGGTGGTATCGCGCACCTTTTGGTTGTAATACCCGGTGAATTTCGAGCAGACATGTGCCTCGTCCAACACGGGGAGATTGCCTTTTTTATCGTCGGCAAAAACGCCGTAAGTACGATAACTCACCCCTGCACGTTTGCAGAAATCCCAAATGAACCCGTCTTTGTTGTTGGCAATTTGGCGACGCCCCATGCCTTCAGTCACACCTCCCCGGCGGCCATAACCAGTGGGCCAGGTTTTTTCGAGGTAATCGTTGGCCAGGGCACCCATCGACCAATTGTGGCCATCCGCACTGACCTCGGCATCCACGTAAAAATTATCCAACAACACAAACTCCCGCGCCAGCTTGTGTTGATTGGGGGTGTATTTTTCTCCAAATAAACAGAGGCTGGTGTCCCCATTGCCGCCGGGCATATCGCCCAAAACCTGATCATAGGTGCGGTTTTCTTTCAGCACATAAAATACGTACTTAATTGGCGAAGCTGCCCCTACCTTCATCGGGATGGGGTTACCTACTTCGCCATCGGTTTGCAATTCTTTTTCCTTTTTGTAGGGCGTATTTTTGTAGACCTGGGCCGAATAGCCACTCATTGTGGCTGCGTTGGGCAGGTCGATGATGCTCAGCGTACCTTTCATCAGGGCGCCGATGTATTGCAGTCGATTGTTGGGCTGAGGAAGTTCTCCTTGGTGCGATTCGGAGCGAACATTTCGCTGAACGGGCTGGGGGCCAAGTGGATTGGCAAAAGAACTAAAGCCTTTGCCATTGGCCACATAAATCTTTTTGCCAACTACCCGTACACTCGTCGGATACCAACCGACCGGGATGAAGCCCTTGGATTCACTACGGCCCGGATGGCTTACATCAAATACGGCCAGACAATTGTTGTCAGCATTGGCGATGTAGAGCGTCTTTTCGTTTTTGGACAAGGCTACACCATTGGTCGTAGACCCCACTGGTGAATTGGGATACAAAGCGGCGTCCAGTACTTCGATCACCTTGCGTTGAGCAACATCAAGCACCGAAACGCTGTTGTCGCCAGCATTGGCTACATAGATCAAAGTGCCTTTTTTATTCAAAATCAGCTCATTGGGATTGTAAGACACAGGCACTTCAGCGACGATTTTCCGGCTGTAGGTGTCGAAATAAGCGACTTTTTTGCCGCCCCAAAGCGAGATGTAGAGCATTTTTGCATCTGGAGAGAGGACACAGGTGTACCCTTCATGCCCCAGATCGAGCTTTTGGACAGTAGCTTTTGTCTTCAAATCAAGGATGTACAAAGAGTTATTCTCCTTGGTCACCACATAGAGCAATCC
>JAIXOO010000345.1 GCA_027486765.1 Saprospiraceae bacterium | reverse complement strand
TTAATTTTCCTTACCATGGATTTGAATGGTTGCAACCTTGGCCAGGGCCAGGGATGTATCTTCATTTTTATATGATGGGCTTACTTGCGCTGTTCATCATGCTGGGCTTTTTTTATCGCCTGTCTACAGCCCTTTTCTTCTGTGCTTTCACTCATTCTTTCTTGTTGGAGCAAGGGCGGTATTTGAATCACTTCTACCTGGTATCGCTCCTTAGTTTTTTGCTCATTTTTGTTCCCGCCAATAGAAAGTATGCCCTCGATTCCTGGTTTTGGAAAAGCACCAGGAGCGATTATGTACCCGCTTGGACGATTTATCTACTCGCGTTTCAGATTGGGATAGCCTATTTCTATGGAGGCTTTGCCAAGATTAACTACGATTGGTTGATCCTGGCAGAACCCATGAGGCATTGGTTGAGCGAAATAAAAAATTTCCCCTTGATTGGTCAATATTTCAACCAAGCTTGGATGGCCTATTTCATGTCCTGGAGTGGGATGTTCCTGGATCTTCTCGCCCCGTTTTTTTTGTCAATCCGCAGAACGCGCCCCTTTATGTTTGCAGCGATTCTGACTTTCCATTTCATGAACGATCGGATGTTTACGATTGGCTTATTTCCTTGGTTTATGATTGTGGTTTCAACTATGTTTTTCCCAGCAGATTGGCTAAAAAAACTCATTCATACTGTCCGGCAAAACCATAAAAACCAAGGGACAACTATCCTGATTGGTGCATTTGTATTTGCATTGATTGGCTCTTATTTTCACATCAAAGCAGATCGTGATTTTGAGATCATGCCATTTGTAGTTGCCGGGCTTGGAGGAGGAACTTTGGTTTGGTTGTTTATTGATCTTTACGGTCAACCCGTTCCCCAAACAAAGAAAATTCAACAACCCCAAATCCCCAAATTCGCCTCGAAGCAAGTAGTACTTGTGCTGTTGGCAACTTGGGCACTTATCCAGATGGTGGTTCCTTTGCGTCACTTTTTCATTCCTGGAAAGGTGGAATGGACTGAGGAGGGGCACATGTTTTCCTGGCGCATGAAATTGCGGGATAAAAAAAGTGCGATTTCGTTTATTGCCTACAACCCTGCAACGGGCAGCTCGGAAGCAATAGACACCAAACCCTACGTTGAAAAGTGGCAAATTACCAATATGTCTACTAAGCCATACATGATCCTGCAATTCGCCAAATTTCTTGACGAGAAGCTAGCCGAACAGGGAAAGGAAAATTACGAAGTAAGAGTAGTGGCAACTGCTAGTTTAAACCACCGAAAGCACCAAAATTACATAAACCCTGAGATTGACTTATCTAAACAATCGTATTACGAATTGCGCCACAATTCTTGGATCACCCCCTTTGACAATACAAGCAAACCTGCAGCAATCACCAAAGAGGGTCAATAGAGGAGTAAAGTTGTCCAACCTAAAAAGTAAACCTGAAATGCTTTTTTAGGTAAATTTACCCCAAACATACATTGAATGAAAAATTGGTCCTGGCTAACGACGCCTGCTAAGGCAGCTATGAAACTCATTTTATTACTAGCCACACTCACCCTCAGCACCACCACAGCGCCCAAAACCGTTTGGGTGGCCATAGGTGATTCCATCACTTACCTAAACGAGCACCCCAATGAAACGGGCAATCGAATCACCAAAGGCTACATGACCCGGGTGGTGGAGCGATTGCCCCAGATTGAATACGTCAACAAAGGCTACAATGGCTGGACTTCGGGGGGGATCGCTCAAAAAATAGAGACCCTCGGCTTGAGCAAAGCTGATGTCTACAGCGTTTTTTTGGGCACCAATGATTGGTGGCAAGGCCGGCCCCTCGGCAATTTTTCCGATTATCAAAACAACACGGGCAATGAGACGGTGTACGGCTCTTTTCGAATCATCATCAACAAGTTGCGCGACTTGAACAAGGACGCAAAAATCGTTTTGATCACCCCCCTGCAAAGGGTTGATTTTGTCTACATTGCCAATATGAAAAACAATGCCTATGGCTCGTACAAGGAGAAAAAAGGGCAGCGGCTTGCTCAATTTGCCGAAGCCATCAATACCATCGGCAAATTTGAACAGATTGAGGTAGTGGATTTGTACCATACCCCGAGTTTGAAATTGGAAAAATTGGTGAAATTTAAACGTTTGAAAGACCCCCAAACGGGCGTTTACAAAAATTACAAATACCCGGCGTTCATCGACATCCCGTTTGATCCCGCAACGGATGAGTATCCCTATCCGCTTGATGCAATTGATATGACTTACGACGGGCTGCATCCCTCAGATAAGGGGTATGAGGTGATTGCGCTGAAGTTGGTGAAGGTTTTGAACTGATGCAGGTGGAGTATGAAAAAATCACCCATCAGTCGTCCCGCCTATTTGTGGTAAAATCAAAACTTTATTGTATGAAAAAATCAGCCATTGTTGTTGCCTTCTTTATGCTTCAAATAATGAATCAGGCAAAAGCCCAAACTATCGAATCATTGTTAAAGGAACTACCTCCTTATTTCTCAATCCTTACAACATGGGGCGTAAGACCTGAATGGGATGAAAAATCAGAAAATATTTATTTTTTAAATAAGTTGGTAGGTGATGTATTCAAAATCAATATCGCTACAAGAGAAGTCTCACAGGTAACCTCTGGTTTTTATCATGGAGGTATTCATCGGGTGTTGTGTTTGTCAAACGGTGATTTATTACTGGCGATGGGTTCAACTATTTTTGATGCCACCAAGCCCGAAAAAGACCGACATGCCGGGCTTGGATTGTATGTACTTACCAAAGAAAACCCAAATAATCCTTACCCTTTAAATGCTTTCTGCGATGAAGGTCCCGCAGTTTCAAAAAACAGCATGAAGATAGCATGGACGCTTCAAGGTCAAAGGGAAATAAAAGCGGGTGTAATTCACTATGAGCAAGGTATTCCTCATTTAAAGGATGTAGAAACGATTGTTTCTTACCGGGATTCATCTGAGTATGTAAGATTAGAAACACAGGACTTTAGACCGCCCCTGAATGAGGAACTGATTTATACGCATTACTGGGGCGATGCAAAAGATCAGTATTATAATTCTCAGGTGTTTGGATTCAATTTACTTACGAAAAAAACGATAAAGTATACGAATTTGCCAAAAAGTTACAACGAGGCAGAGGGCATATTCCCTGATGGTAATTATATGGTTATTGAAAGTGATCGTCATCAACCCATGGAAGAGAGAAATAAATACAAGCTTGATATCTACAAATTAAAACTTGATGGCAGCGGAAAAATTGAACGTTTGGCCGACTTTTCCACCAGGTATCTCAATAAAATCAAGTCAGATAATCCCGTCGTTAATAAAAATGGAAATATTATTGCCCATCAATTCGGGTTTCAGAAAGGTGCCGGAGATGGCAGAGGCATTTTTTTGTTCGATTTAAAGGCTTATGAAAAATACAATAAGAAACGATAGTGAGGTTTCCAGCATGGTCACCCACCCTTAAACACCTGCACCGCCGAATACTCACTCAAACGATTGTCCTGATCCCAAATCCGGACTTTCCAGTAGTAAGTTTGACCGGGCTGGAGCGGCTTTCCTTCGTGGGGGATGTTGGCGTTGGTGTTTTTGCGCACTTGCCCACTGTCCCACACATCGCCTGAGTTTTGCTCAATTTGCTTTTGTGAAGCAGACACCAAAATTTGATAAGCTTTTTGCGCCAGGGCTTCTTTGGGCAACAGCCAGGTGTATTCCGGGTTTGGGCTCTTGGTGGCCATGTATGCAGCACTGAGTCCGTGGGGAATACCCGAGTAGAGGTCGCGGTATTTTTGAATGAAGTTGTCGAGGCTTCGCCTCAATTGGGCTAGCACGGCTTGGAGTTGGGGATTTTTCGCCAGATTGAATTCCTCGTTCGGGTCATTTTTAAGGTCATACAATTCCTCCCAGGCTTTGTCGTTGACGTAGCGGAAATACTTCCAGTCTTTGGTTCGTATCCCTTCGCTGGGTGGAATGTTTTCAAATTCCCACAAGTGTTCGATCAAAATGGTGTCCCGATGAAAATTTGGCGCCGTTTTTTTCAACAAAGGACAAAGGCTTTTGCCTTGCCAGCCCCGGGGCAAGGGCACCTGTCCCAATTCAGCAATGGTAGCCGCAATGTCCACATTCAAGGCCATCGTTTCCACTTCCTGATGCTGGCGAATGCGCGGGTCGTAAACAATCAGGGGCACCCGAACGGAGAGGTCGTACATCAACCATTTGTCCGCCAATTGGCGCTCGCCCAAGAAGTAACCGTTGTCCCCCATGAGGATGATCACGGTGTTTTTGTCCAGGCCTTGTTTTTTGAGTTGTGCACGGATTTTGCCAATTTCGA
>JAIXOO010000090.1 GCA_027486765.1 Saprospiraceae bacterium | reverse complement strand
TGATTAAGGGTGAAAAGTTGTAAACAAAGTCTGCTATCTTTGTTACCGCTCAATCACCCACAATTTAAACACCATGCGCTGCTACCTACTACTACTTTTTTTAAGCCTGCATTTTTCTCTTTTTGCTCAAGAACAAACTCCTCAAGACACCCTACGCACCCTGGATATTGCGCCCATCACGGTGAGCGCTTCTCGATTTGAGGCGCAATACAACCGTTTGCCTTTTGCCATCAGTATCCTGAACAAAAGCCAAATCCAAAGAGCCCAGGCCCAGCTTTCGCTCAATGAATCATTGGTAGCCCTACCCGGCGTTTTTACCCTCAACCCGGATAACTTTTCCCAGGATTTGCGCATTTCCATTCGGGGTTTTGGCGCACGTTCCGCGTTTGGGATTCGGGGCATTCGTTTGTTTGTGGATGGCTTGCCCGAATCTACTCCCGATGGCCAGGCCGATGTAGACAACGTGGATGCTGGTGCGTTGCAACGCATTGAGTTGTTGCGCGGTGCCTCGGCGGGTTTGTATGGAAATGCTTCGGGTGGCGTGCTCAACCTGAGCACGGAAGAACCCACCAAACAGTCTTTTGTAGAAACCCAGGCACTCTTGGGTAGCTTTGGTTTCCAGCGCTATCAGGTCAAAACGGGATTTATGGCGGGCAAACTGGGTGTTTTTGCCAGTGCTTCCCAAAACCAACAAGAAGGCTACCGGGCCCAAAGCTCAATGAAACAAACGACGCTGAACCTTAAGCTACGCTATCAACTCAGTGCCGACACCAAACTTTCGCTCTTGTTCAACTACGGCAACAGCCCTTATGCACAAGACCCAGGCGGGCTGACGGCGGAACAAGTCCAGGCGGATCGCCGTCAGGCGCGGGCAGCCAATGTACAATTCAATGGCGGAGAGGAAGTAAGCCAAGGCCGGGTAGGCCTGGTTTTTGAAAAACAGTTTTCCGCCAAACATCGCCTCAGTGCACGTGGGTTCATCACCAATCGGGACTTTGCCAATCGCCTCGCGTTTCAGGGTGGTGGCTGGGTGGAATTTCAGCGCAGTTTTGGTGGTCTGGGCGTGACGTACGCCTACACCAGCGGCTCGTATCGCTCACAAGTAGGTCTGGAATGGAACGACCAAAACGACGACCGCCAACGCTACAACAACGACAATGGCAAAAGAGGTACCATGACTCTTGACCAACTGGAAAGTTTCCGCAGCATCGGCGCTTTCTGGTTAAACGAATTGACTTTGGGCAAAAAACTCACCCTCACCGCCGCCACCCGTTATGATGCGCTGCAACTCAGTGCCGACGACGCGTTTTTGAGCGATGGTAATCAAAGTGGAAAAAACAACTTCAACCGTTTCAACCCCAGTGTGGGTGCGGTATTGGTAGTCAGCAAATGGGCCAACATTTACGCCAACCTCGCCAGCAATTTTGAAACCCCTACCCTCACCGAATTGTCCGCCAACCCGAATAACTTGGGCGGATTCAACCCCGATCTCCAGCCACAACGCTCCCTGAATTATGAACTGGGCTCTAAACTCCTGGTCAATGATCGGCTGAGTTTTGACCTGGCCCTTTTCCAGATCAACCTGCAAGACGAACTGGTGCCTTACCAATTGGCCAGTGCTCCCGGGCGTACTTTTTTCCGCAATGCGGGTAAGTCACTGCGCCGAGGGCTAGAGGCTGCCATGAATTTGCGCATTGAAGAAGGTTTGTACCTCAGTGTCAATTATACCTATTCCGACTTCAGTTATCAGGAATATGCAGCCAATGGCACCCGCTTTGATGGCAATATCCAGCCCGCAGTGCCCAAGCATCACTTGTTCAGCGTGTTGCAATGGGCGCACCGCTCGGGCTTTTTTGTGGCAGCACAGATGCGCACCATCAGCAGTACCTTTGTCAACGATGCCAACACTGCCAGTGCTGAAGCATTTACCATGGCTTCCGCTCGCGCTGGGCATGCTTTCCATTTGGGCAAACTGTGGCGAATAGAGCCTTTTGCGGGCATCAATAATATTTTTGGAACGGAGTACACCGGAAATATTTTGCTCAATGCCGTGGGCAATCGTTTTTATGAACCAGGAGTGGCACAAGCGACTTATTATGGTGGCTTAAAGTTAAGTTGGAGGAAAAATTAAAATGGCTTAACTTGGACTGAAGCAAAAAACAAATCCTGTATGAAATCTCCATTCCCTGGCATGGATCCCTATTTGGAGGGGTATTTGTGGCCTGATGTGCACAATCGGATGGCTGCCGTAATTTCTGAATTACTGGCTCCACAAATAGCGCCCAAGTACGTTGCCCGTTTGGAATTGTATACGGTGGATGACAGCTCTCCCGAAACGGAAGTCGGCATCATGTATCCCGATGTGGAGATTTTAAAACGCAATAACTTATTGAAGGAGCCAGAAGTAGCTTATGGATCAAGAGTTGTTATTACCGAACCTACCGTGATTATCGCTTCCAACAAAGCCATTCACCTCAATATTCCGGTGATTGAAATCCGCGACGTGGCTAAAAACCAACTGATCACCGCCATCGAAATCCTTTCCCCGGTGAACAAACGCAAACCGGGGTTGGAACCTTATCAGGAAAAACGGATGGATTTGCACCGCAGCGGGGTACATTTGCTCGAAATTGATTTGTTGCGTCGAGGTACCCGGCCTTTTGTACACCCTCGTTTGCCCCAATCTGATTACCTGGCACTGCTCATGCGGGCAGGTACGCGCAAAACGGAAGCTTGGGCATTTAGTGTGAATGAGGATTTACCCGTATTGCCCGTACCTTTGGTCGCGCCAGATCCAGATGCCAAGCTCGATCTCAAACAAGCTCTCGATCTCATCTACGAACGCAGCCTGTACCAATTGTCGATCGATTATCAAAAAGATCCGCCACCACCTGAGTTCAGTGAAGCCATAAAAGCCTGGATACAAGGAGTGGTCATAAAAACTGAGTAACTCTCGATTAACCAAAAATTCACTGATAATGTCAAGCAGATTTACACTTTTTGCCTTGCTCATGTTCCTCTCATTGAGCGCTTGTAAGGGTCAAAAACCAGATGGAACGCCAACTGTAGGCGGTGATAGCGACAAACACGGCTGCATTGGTTCAGCGGGCTACCAATGGTCGGAATTGCGCGGGGAATGCATCCGCCTTTTTGAAGTAGGAATTCGCCTCGACCCCAAGGCTAAGGATTTGAACCAAACCACTTCGGCATTTATCGTTTTTAAGACGATGGATGAAGATGCCAAGGTGGAGCTTTTTTTACCCGGCGAAAAAGCGGTGCTTTTGCCCAAAGTAGGTCAGGGCAATGCGGGCACCTGGAAAAACAAAAAGTACGTGCTGAAGCAGTGGAAGGGGATGTATTCTTTAGAGAACAGCAGTAAAAAACTGTTGTACCAGGGAGCTGCGTCGAAGTAGTCTTATTTACGTTTCACCATTTTTAATCCATAACTTAAAACACAAAATGAAAGAGTACAAACTCGAATCACTCATTTATTATTCAAAACTATCGCTGGATAAAGAACACATCCTGAAAGATTCAACAAGTGATATTCAAGCCAAATTGGATGAATACGCACAAAAAGGCTACAGGTTGGTTTCAACTGACGCGACTGATTTTGGATTTGCGGTTTATTTTTATCTGTATTTTGAAAAAGACGTCGCTGAAGAATATTTGTAAATAAAAGCGTCGCCATTACAACTGGACGAACTATCTAACCGTCCAGTTGTAAATATTTTGGTTGACAGTCTTTATTCCTCCAAAACCTTCGCCGCTTCACACAACTCTTCGTAAAAATCTTCCCCGTACTTTCGGATCAAGGGCTCTTTTAAAAACACGTACACGGGTACTTTTTCCTTTTTGCCCAAGGTACAGGCTGCCGAGCAGATGTGCCAGCGCTCATAGTTCAGACCCTCAAATCCGGCCACTTCCGACTTGACCCGGATCGGATACAAATGGCAGGAAATGGGTTTTATAAAATGACTCGCCCCGGCCTGGTGCGCCAATTCAATGCCACATTTCGCAATGCCGTCGATGTCATAGGTAAGATACGCGCAGGCAGCTCCGTTGACAAGTGGAGTTCCATAGCCGCCCATTTCTTCAAAGTAAGTGTATTTGCCCTGCGCTTCTATCGCAGCCCGGCCATCACTGGTCAAAAAATCCTTGATGGAATCGTAGATTTCCTCCAAAATGGGCAATTCAGCCTTTTCCAGGGGTGCACCAAAGTCACCTTCCCAGCAACAGGCCCCCTTACAAGCATCCAAATCACAAATGAAATGCTCTTGCACTATTTCGTCACTAATCAATACATCGTTTACAACCAACATGCTACCAACTTAAATGAGCAACAAAACTAAAAAAGAAGCAGCAAGGAGACACTGATTGCCTAAAAAAACCAATTTATTATTGCATTTTTACGGAAACAGCCGCCTTTAGCCAACCCTGGGACGTTTAAGGCGTTTTAATTTCGATTTCGGGTCAGGTAGAGACGCTCGGTGTGCGTCTGTATTTGGAAAATAAATTGCGGCAGCATCGGAAATCCTTGCCAAATTGTTTTCATTTGGCGGAATGAATGTAATATTTTTGCGCCCTGAAACACTGGCACAGAATATCTGTGAAAGGTAATCTGCCCCAACTAAGCAAGCGAACAACATTACTAACCATAACACTTATTTGAATGGATACCCTCAAGAAAAAATTCTACGAGAAATCCAGCGCGCTCAAAGTCGAAATCAAATCCTTGCTCAAGGAGTACAGCGAATTGATGGTGGATGACGTAAACCTCGGACAAATTTATGGCGGTGCCCGCGACATCAAAATGATGGTGTGGGAGACCTCCGAATTGGACGCAATGGAAGGTATCCGCTTTCGGAATATGTCGATTCCGGAATTGAAAGCACAACTCCCCAAAGGAAAAGACGGCAAAGAACCACTGCCTGAAGCATTGTTTTGGTTGATGTTGGTTGGTGAAGTGCCTACGCAGGCTGAAGCAGATGGGTTGACCGAAGAATGGCGCAAACGTGCTACGGTACCCGCCCACGTGTTTACGACACTGGATGCATTACCGGCGAACACTCACGCCATGACTCAGTTCTCGATTGCCATCACCGCCATGCAAACGGAAAGCATTTTTGCCACCCGTTACGACGAAGGGATGCCGAAGGATGAGTATTGGGACGCAACTTACGAGGACACCATGAACCTCATTGCCCGTTTGCCCCAGGTTGCTGCATACATCTACCGCCGCACTTATGCGGGAGGGAACCATATTGCCCCTAGCACTACCGAAGACTGGTCAGGCAACTACGCGCACATGTTGGGTTTTGAAAACGAAGATTTCAAAGCCTTGATGCGTTTGTACCTGACCATCCACGCCGACCACGAAGGAGGTAACGCTTCGGCGCACACCACCCACTTGGTGGGCTCTACGCTCAGCGATCCTTACCTCACTTTTGCAGCAGGCATGAATGCGTTGGCGGGCCCGCTCCACGGTTTGGCCAATCAGGAAGTGATCAAGTGGATCTTCGATATGCTCGATGAATTAGGCACTACTGCGCCAAGCAAAGAGCAGATTGCGGACTACGTACACGCTACCTTGGCAAAAGGGCAGGTCGTTCCAGGTTATGGGCACGCGGTATTGCGGCGCCCTGATCCACGGTTTATGGCTCAAATGGAGTTTGCCAAAGAATACATCAGCCACGACGACGTGGTAGAAGTAGTCTGGAAGGTCTTCGACGTGGTGCCCGGCATTCTGAGCAGCCTGGGCAAGGTCAAAAACCCCTGGCCCAACGTGGATGCGCACTCTGGTGCCTTGTTGGTACACTATGGCCTGAAGGAATACGGGTATTATACGGTCTTGTTTGGCGTTTCCCGCGCCCTGGGTGTACTGGCAGCCTTGTGCTGGTCGCGCGCCCTGGGTTTCCCACTGGAGCGGCCAAAATCCGTGACTACCGAATGGGTAAAACAATTCCTGGCCGAGCAAAAGGCCAAAGCATAATTAAGGTTGAGAAAGTTGAGGAAGGTTGAGAAGGTTGAGGCTACCGCAGAGACTTAGACAAAGTTCTTGTCAACGTCGCCCGCGGCAGCCTCAACCTTCTCAACCTCCCTTAACCTTCTCAACCTTCCAAAGAAACCAATTTTAAACTCTCAACGATTCAGACATGAATTTTCCTCAAGACTTGCGCTATACCTCCGAGCACGAATGGGTGCGCGTAACAGAAGGCAATATTGCCACCATTGGCATCACCGATTTTGCCCAGGGTGAATTGGGTGATATTGTTTACGTGGACATCGATAGTATAGGCAATCAGCTCAATGCAAACGAAGTATTTGGCTCGGTTGAGGCGGTCAAAACCGTTTCTGACCTCTTCATGCCCGTAGATGGTAAGGTATTGGAACTGAACGCAGCATTGGACGGCTCACCCGATTTGGTCAATACCGATCCTTATGGTGAGGGCTGGATCATCAAAATAGAAATGAGTGATCCTTCACAGCTGGAAGGGTTGATGGACGCTGCTGCTTATGAGAGTAGTGTAGCTGGATAGTGGGTTTAATCCCCAAAAGATTGAAGGGCACTATAACGGCATCGTTTAGTGCCCTTCTTCTTTTTATTGTTTTCTCCAACGGCGCCAAAAGAAATACCCTCCTACTCCAAAAATGAGCAAGAAAGGCCAAATGGAAGTAAGTCCAATCACAAAACTGAGCATCCCTTCCCAGCCATTGCGGAAAGCACGCCCGAATCTGTTTTCTTCTACAATTCGATGTTCGGGTGTTTTTTTGTAAAAACTGATGTCCAGGGTTGAATAATCCACTCGATTGTTGAGGTAGCGCAACCGCCCTTCAATAGACTCAATCTCTGCCCGCAGCTCGCCAATTTGCCGCTCAATTTCGAGGATTTCCGAGATTTTATTGGCGCGTTTGAGCAAATCCTGGTAACGCAGTTCAACCTGTTTTTTTGTTTTTAGCCGCGCCTCGGCATCTACAAATTCTTCGGTGACATCTACTGCTTCGATGGTTTTGGTGTCAAAATGTTCCACTCCTTTACAGACAGCATCCACTAGTTTGTCAAAATTGCGGGAAGGAACCCGGATGGTGAGGTGCTGTACAATTCGGTCGTATTCATTGGCCGTAGACTCATTGCTTAAAAAACCTGCATTGATTTGGGCTGCATTGCGAATGCGCTGGTAGGTATTGCCCAAGTCGGAGGTTTGAAACTCCAGGGTACCCGTTTTGATGAGCTTTATTTCAAATGCAACGTCAGCTTTTGCTTCACCAGGAGGAGGTGGTGGTGGCGGCGCTTCAGGAGCTGCTTTGGACTCAACATCTGGGGCAGCTAAGTCCATTTCCGCAGCAGTCTCAAAATTACCAGATTTGTTGTCCTTGCTACATGTATTGAACAGGATACTAGCCAAAATCAAAAAACTCAATAGGGATAAGGTACGCATAATCAGGGATTTTTAGTTACCATAACAGATGCTAAGGTAGCCAAAAATGGTGTGCCCAGAGTGGGAGAATTTCGGATTTCGTGATTTCGGATTTCGGTGGAGCGCTGCTTCTACCATTGTTGTATGCAGGATATTAGCATTCCAAATCTGAAATACTAATATCCTGCATGCTTCCACATGGTGCGCAACGCCCCACCGAAATCCAAAATCCCCAATCCGAAATCCTAATACGCTGCCGCTTCCGGCTTACAAAGCATGTCGTGAAGGATTTCCCGGGCCCGGTGCAACTGTGCTTTTACGGTGCCCAATGGGATTTGTAGCTCGTCGGCAATTTCAGCGTAGGTCAGGTTTTCGTAATAACGCAGTTCCAACATCATTTGATAGCGCTCGCTGAGTTGAGCGATCAAATGGCGGAGCAGGTGTCTTTTTTGCAAACAGATGAGGGTTTCCTCGGGGTTCAAAGATTTTGAGCGAACGTTTTCCGAAAATCGCCCTTCAAATTCTTCACACATCCGAGCGTCGATCGAAAGGGTATGTAAACGACGTTTGCGTTGGTGGTCAATGCAATGATTGATGGCGATACGCTGTAGCCAGGTGCCAAAAGCAAAATGAGGGCGGTACCTTTCGAGATTGCTAAAAGCTTTGCCAAAGGATTCCATAGCCAGGTCTTCTGCATCGACCCGATTGGGGACGATTTTTTGGATGGCCCGCATCAAGCTACCTTGATGCCGCTCCACCAAAATGCTGTAAGCGAGTTGATTGCCATTTACAGCTAGTTCAACCAGGCTGTGGTCGTCTTTGCCCCGGCGACGGGCGGTGTTGTTTTGTGCTAGTGTTTCCATGATGTTCGTGGGTTGCCGATTATCAAAATCGGCGCGAACACGATGTAGTAGAAGAGATAGAACAGGTCTAAAAAGAGCATCCAAGGCCAGAGAGAAAGCGCTTTCAAGCGGCTGAAGATGGGTCTGCTTACCATTGCTACTACCGTGGCTCGCGCCAGGTAAAAAATCAAAATGATGCTCCATTGACCAGTATAAAAACCCCATGCCAAACCTCCAGTGTAGTGGAAGAAATGGCTGGCCGACAACATGCCCAACACCACCTGATGCAGTGGTTTGTAGCGGTTGCCAGTGGTCAAATGGCGCGTTTTTTGATGGTAGTAGCCTCCCCAAGTCATTTTAGGGATGGTAAAAACAAAACTTTCTGAAGCCAATTGCACTGCCGTATTTTTCCCTGTAGCTGCGGCGTTGACAAACAAATCGTCGTCACCGGAAGCTAGGTCCAAATGTGTAGAAAAACCTTGTTGTTGTTGATAAAGTGATTTATGGTAAATCAAATTCCTGCCAACGCCCATATAAGGCATACCCACAATTGAAAAGGAAAAATATTGGATAGCAGTGTAAATGGCCTCAAAGCGGATGAAACGATTGAGTAAACCGTCTCGGTATTCATAAGGACTATAACCTAGTCCAATTAAAACTTCATCTTTTATCAAAGACTGCATGTGCCGAATCCAATGGGGGGAGGATGGGTAGCAGTCTGCGTCACTCAACAAAAGCAAATCGTATTTTGCGGCTGCAATCCCCACCTGTAAAGCGTACTTTTTTCCAGGTGGATGTTGCTCTGTAATCGTAACGGGATGTAAGATCGAATATTTTTTTTGAAACGCAAATAAAATTTTTTCAGTTTCGTCAACTGAATTGTCATTTACGACCACAACTTCAAAGAAAGGGTAGTCTTGCGCAAGGAAACGGTCAAGGTATTTGTTCAAATTGTCCGCTTCGTTACATCCGCAGATGACTACGGAGATGGGGGGAAGTTGATCATCAGGTAGATTTACGTCCCTGAAAGTAGGGGTTTGAGGATAATTCCCCAGCCTCAAAAAAACCAGCAGCCAAAACAACAACTGCACTATCGTGGCTCCGATAAAAACAATTGCAAGGATGCTGGACACCATTTAGTGCTGAATTGAATGTGAAAAATTTTCCAACTGCAAGGCAAGTGCTTTCCTTTCCTTAGCCAATTTATGTTTAATCGGCCCCATTTTATTCAATTTTACAAAAGAAAAACCATTCTCCATGTAACGCCGGTTGACACTGGCAATTCTACCCGCTACTGCAATGGCCAGTAAATAAAACCAACTCCAGGCCGTACTTGTCAACATTTCCACCAGTAAGGATTGCAGTACGTAAAAAGTGGGTAAAGCCAGCAAGCCGAGGCAGAGCTCCACCGTTGTTTTGTAGCCAATGTGCAAATCCAACTTGCGTACTGCCCAACGGCATAAGGCAATCAGCGGCCAATGGTTCAGCCAGGCAAAAGCCCAAATCGGTGCCAGCAGCCAAAATTTCAACTGTTTGCGCAGGCGCGCCGAACGCCCAATCTGTTGTAAAAACACAGCCCCTGAGCGCACTTGGGTCGATTTGAGCGCCAGTGCATAATTGGTCACTTGCAAAACAAAGCGATCGTAAGCCTCTGGCTGCTCAATGGCATAATTGCGCAAGTGGAGCAACAGTGCTTTGCTGCGTTGAAAAAATGCGGGTAGAGGCAAAGGAGCCTCGTCGCGCAGTATTTCTTCCAACACAAATAAGCGTTGATCTTCTTCCTCGTCTTTTACATTGAGTAGCAAATCTTGCATGCGTTTTTCCAGTAGCGCCGTCAAATTGCGCACGGTGCCCTGATGATCATGGGCATTGGCCTCCGCAAAATCATGGAGGGCAATGGGTTCGCCTACCTGAATCAACATTTCGCTGCCAAACTGCTCCCGGTCACCATAATAAGTATAGCCTAGTGGAAGGATGTGCAAACCCAATTGAAAACCCTGCTGTGCTTCTGCACTCAAGCTGATGCGGGCCGTACCCGTTTTTATGGGCAAGAGATTACGTTCCAGCTCATTGCCACCATCGGGGGCTATAAACAGGTTTCGGCCCGCCAAAAGGTGATCAATGGCCTGACGGAATGAATCGTCGTTGTTCACTGGGCCACCATCGTTGTCCTTGCGCCGTTCGAGGGGGATACAAAACAAAAAGCGCAGGATTTTGCCCACCCAATCAGGTTTGAACAAGCGGGCCATGGCCAAAAAATACACCAGTTGGTTGACCCAAATAGCGCCATTCAATGCGTCCATCAACGTATTGGGGTGATTGCCCGTAACAATTGTGGGGCCAGTGATTTTCAGTTTCTCTTTGCCTGAAAATACAATTCGAGGGTAATACACATAGGCGACTAGCTTAACCAAGGCTTTTAATACGGCGTAAATAATGCGTTGTAAAGGACTCACGATGTAGGGATTTGGGTGAAAATAGGCTCAAACTTTAAAGTTGAGCAAATAATTTTGAATCATTTGATCAAACAAAGGTCCTTCGTTGAATAAAAATTCCACCTCGATGGGCAACACAAAGATGGGCAAATCCTCCTTGAGGATGTATTCCCGGTGAGCTTCCAGTCGCATGGCATCTTTTTCGGTGGTCAGAATCAATTTGTTGGGCGATTTGATGCGTAGGAATTGCGCCCGGATGTCCAACAGATCATCTTCGGAAAAATTGTGGTGATCCGTGTATTCCTGGCTGGTTACCGTGGCTACCAATGGGTTGAGGTAAGCCATCAGGTAGTCCGTCCCTGCAATGGCGCTGAGCAATTGCAGATCGGTATCCTTATCCAGGATTTTTTTGTACCCCGAGTTAAAAATATAATAGGGATCGCCGTAAGTGTACTGGGTAAAAAAGACTTTTTGGTGCGCCTGTGGTTGTAGTTTTTCAAGCATTTGATGTTTCTGCTCGATTGTCAAATCGGCGGGACATTTGCTTACGATCAGTACATCAGCCCGGCGATAGGCAGATCGCCATTCCCGTAAACGGCCAGATGGCATCAAAAAATCGTCAAAAAATGGCCGGGCGTACTCGGTCAGCATGATGTTCAGCCCAGGGGTTACTGCACGGTGTTGGAATGCATCGTCGAGCAAAATGGCCTGTAGGGCTGGATGACGGCCTACCATTTGGGGAATGCCGTAGGCTCGGTTTTCACAAACCGAAACAGCAATGTCCGGGAATTTACGCCGGAACTGTAAGGGTTCATCGCCCACTTCACTAGCGCTATGATCGGCTTCTACGTCCAGGTAACCCGAGGTGTTGCGTTTGTAACCCCGACTCAGGGTACCTACCTCGATGTAATCGTGGAGCAGCCGCAAGAGGTATTCGATATGTGGGGTTTTACCCGCTCCACCTACCGATAGGTTGCCTACGGAGATAACGGGCAGGTTGAATTTGACCGAACGAATCAGTCCCGAGTTGTAAAAACTGTTGCGTACACTGATGCCAATGCCGTACAAGAGGGACAGAGGCGCGAGCAAGAGTTTGACGATGATGTTGTCGAGCATGAGCTATTTTCCAAATACTTGATGTGCAGGGATTTGAAAGTCGGCCAGAGCGGGGGCTGCCGAGCAGATATCGCTGTCGCTGCAGATGGTTACATTTTTAGGCGAAGTGTAGACTTTTACGGTTTCAGTTACCGGAATCACCTGCCATACTACCTGAACACCTGCATCGAAATATTCGTTGAGTTTGGTTTCTGCTTCGCTGAATTTATCATTGGTGGAAATGACTTCGATCACAAATGGTGCAACGGAAAAATCCCCTTTGAGGGAGTCCTCCATTTGTTGTTTGGTCAAAAAAGCCAAATCTGCACGACGGGTGCGGTCAACTTGAGGGATGTACATGTCCAACTCTACAATCAAACCACCCAGAGTCAAAAAATTTGGATTGGAATAAAAAAAAGCCATCAATGCTACTTGAATAATAGATTGGTCTCGATTCATACTGCGCAAGGTTTTTTCGATGACACCTTGATTCCATTCATATTTATAGCGGTCTTCTTTATTTGCATAATGGGCCAGAAACGATTGGAGTGAGACCAGTCGCTTTTTGGCTGATGATCTTTTTTGAATTCCAGGTTCTTGCAGTATCGCCGAAGTGGTCATAAACTTTGTTTTAAACTGCTTTTTTACAAAAATAATCCTTTTGGATAAAAAACGTATTTTTGTATGGAACAGTTTCGATCACCACGAAATTTTAGGCTATGGCTAGTGTACAAGCATCACCTCCAAAACTGAATCCAGAACAAATCCTGGAACAAATGGGGCAACTTGCTTTAAGTGATCTTGAGCAGGTAATGAACAAAGGATATTATCTGCTCGCAGAAAAAAAAGCGCCACATTTGTCGAAGCGGGAAACGGAGTTGTTTACCATAATCAATCAGGGCTTTTCTGATGAGTTCTATCTTAGGTACAAAAGTTTGTCTGAAAAGTTACCTTCAGAGAATTTCACTCATGATGAACGTGAAGAGTTTATCGCGCTCAATGACAAAATGGAAGAGCGTAGTGCCGAACGGTTACTCGCTTTGGTGGAGCTAGCAGAACTTCGCCAAACTACAGTCGAAGAGTTGGCTAATCAGTTAGGAATATCAGCTGCTATGGTCTATGGCTCAAGAATACATTAGTTTAGCCTTAAAGAACTTGGTCATTGCACGTGCAGGTGGACGATGCGAATACTGTAAAAGCCCGGCAGAGTTTGCAACCCAATCCTTTACAATAGAGCATATTCTTGCTTATTCCAAAGGTGGCCCTGGCGTCGAAGACAATCTCGCACTTGCATGCGGCGGTTGTAATTCCCACAAATCGGATCGGACAGAAGTCGTTGATCCTTTAGATGGCTCAACCGTAAGGTTATTCAATCCAAGATTAGATAAATGGAATGATCACTTTGAATGGAGTGAAAATTTCAGCGAAATCATTGGCAAAACGCCAATAGGTCGAGCAATGATTGACACCTTAAAAATGAACAGGTCTGGGTTAATGAACCTTCGAATGGCTTTAGTAAGCTATCGAAAACATCCACCACAACAATCAGAATAATGAGTAAAATTTTTCGACAGTATTTTGTGCTGCTAATTATTTTTAGCTCACTACAGTTTGCCTCGGCCCAAATCCCCATCCTCGACTCCGGTGGCCCACTCAGCCCTGAGCAAGCCGCCTACGACGTCACTTTTTACGACCTCAGCGTGAGCATCAAGCCCGAAACCCGTGAAATTGACGGCCAGGTTGTTGTACGGGCCAAGGTCGTTCATCCGATGAATCAACTAGTGCTGGATTTGGACACCTTGCTGAGCGTTCGTGAAATCTGGGATTTATCCAATCCGAAAAAGCCGATCGCTGCGCCTTTTGTACGCAAAGTTGGCCAAATATGGATCGACCTCGGCTTTACCCGACAAGCGGGCGAACAAGTCCAGGTGCGCATCCTCTACGGCGGCAAACCCCGCGTGGCCGCTCGTGCCCCTTGGGACGGTGGCTTTACCTGGGCGACGACCAAGTCTGGTGCTCCATGGATCACCACCACTTGCCAGGGTGAAGGTGCCGACCTCTGGTGGCCCTGCAAAGACCACGTATCCGATGAGCCCGATTCCATGGCCTTCAATGTGCGGGTCCCCGAACCCTTGGTGGCCGCCTGCAATGGCCGTTTGCGTAGCACCATCAAACACAAGGATGGCACTCAGACTTTCCACTGGTACATTTCCACCCCCATCAACATTTACAACGTAGCCCTCAACCTTGCGCCTTACCGCAGCATCGAAGGACCCTACAAAAGTGTGAGCGGGGAAACCTTCCCGGTGGTGTTTTATGTGTTGCCCGATGATTATGAGAAAGGGAAAAAACTCTTTACCGAGATTTTTGAGCACATCAAGTTTTACGAAAAAATGCTGGGCCCCTACCCTTTCCGCATTGATAAATACGGCGTGGCTCAAACCCCACACCTAGGCATGGAGCACCAAAGCATCATTGCATATGGGGCCAATTTCAGCAATGGAAGTATGACTGGTGGCAAAGACTGGGGCTTCGACGCCCTGCACCACCACGAGTTTGGGCATGAATGGTGGGGCAACCTGGTTACCAATTACGATTGGAAAGACATGTGGATCCACGAAGGTTTTTGTACTTACATGCAGGCCTTATACATGGAGGAGTTGAAAGGAATCGCGGGTTACCATGATTATATGAATGCTTCGCGGCGTTTTCCCAATAACCTGGCCGTTGCTCCTTTGGCTTCGCAAAGTTCCAAACAAATTTACCGCGCACCTATTTACACCAAAGGGGCCTGGATATTGCATGCCCTGCGCGCTGTCATCGGCAAAGAAGCACTGCTCAAATCCATGCGTCGCTTGTGCTACGATACCCCTGAAGCGGAAAAAATCAAGGATGGCCGCCAATGTCACTTTGTAACTACTGCCGATTTTCAATTGATTTGTGAGCAGGAAAGTGGCAAAGCATTAGGGTGGTTTTTTGATGTTTACCTCCGGCAGGCACAATTGCCCAAACTGGTCACCAAGGTAGAAGGCCAGCAGATCAGCTTGCATTGGGAAACGCCTCAGAATTTGCCCTTCTCTTTCCCTGTTGAGATAAAAATTAATGGAAAAATTCAACGCCTTGATTTGGGTAAAGAAACCATTACCTTATCTTTCAACCCGGGAGACAAACCCGAAGTAGACCCCGATCGCTGGGGACTTTACGATATTGCAAAATAAAGGTTCCTAGATTTCAGGGTTCCGAAGTTCCAGGGTTAGGTTAGCCCTGAACCTTGGAACCCTGGAACCCAGGAGCTCTGGAACCTTTAAAAAACCTATAGCAGACATGAAAACGATACAAGGACCCGCCATTTTTTTGGCGCAGTTCATGGGCGATGAAGCCCCATTCAATAGCCTGGACAGCGTGTGTCAATGGGCCGCAGGCCTGGGCTACGAAGGCATTCAAATTCCAACCTGGGATAGCCGTTTGATCGACCTCAAAAAAGCCGCCGAAAGCAAAAGCTATTGCGATGAGTTGGTGGGCAAAATTGACGATTATGGCTTGTCCATCACCGAATTGTCGACGCACTTGCAAGGGCAATTGGTGGCGGTACACCCCGCGTACGATGCCATGTTTGATGGCTTTGCCCCCGCCGAAGTGCATGGCAATCCCAAAGCGCGTACCGAATGGGCAGTACAGCAATTGAAATGGGGCGCACAGGCGAGTAAAAACCTGGGTTTGACCTCACATGTCACTTTCTCTGGTGCATTGTTGTGGCCATTCTTGTATCCTTGGCCTCAACGGCCGGCGGGACTGGTAGAAACGGGCTTCAAAGAATTGGCAGCGCGTTGGAAACCGATCCTGGATGTATTTGAAGACAACGGGGTGGATGCTTGTTACGAGTTGCACCCTGGTGAAGACCTACACGATGGGGTAACCTTCGAGATGTTTGTAGACTACCTCGGTGGCCACCCACGCGCCAATATCAATTACGACCCCAGCCACTTTGTGCTACAGTGTCTGGATTATGTAGCCTTCATCGACCTTTACCACGACCGCATCAAGGCATTCCACGTAAAGGACGCTGAGTTTAACCCTAGTGGTTCTCAAGGGGTGTACAGCGGCTTCCAGGGCTGGGTGAACCGTGCTGGACGCTTCCGTTCATTGGGCGACGGTCAGGTAGACTTTGGTGCCATCTTCAGCAAATTGTCGCAGTACGATTACGATGGCTGGGCGGTATTGGAATGGGAATGCTGCATCAAGAGCCCGGAACAAGGGGCTGAGGAAGGTGCACAGTTCATCGCCGACCACATCATTCAGGTGACCGAGAAGGCATTTGATGATTTTGCAGGCGCAGGATCAGATGAGGCGTTTAATCGGAAGGTGTTGGGGATTTAGGCATAAGCCTTTTGAGTAAACATAACTAACGACTGATCAATTGATTGGTCGTTAGTTATTCAATGTCAACTATTGAAACCTTCTTCAATCCAGCTTAAACGATGGAGAGCTTAAAACATGTTGTACTCATCGGGTTTTTGCTGGTTTCTAAAAGTTTATTGGCTCAAACGATCAAACTTGAGGCCGGTCAACTCGAAGCGCACCAAACCTATATGTCCATCGAAAAATTGATGGGCAAACAAGTGCTGAGAGTAGCCAAAGATACTACGATAAAAGCAGTCGATGAGCCCACCTATGTGCGAATCAAAGGTCTTGATTTTCAGGATGGAATAATTGAAGTAAAGGTATTGAGCCGTTTGTTAAAAACTGCCCGCCCTTCAGACCGGGGTTTTATCGGAGTAGCGTTCAGAATTGATGAGCAACACTCAAAATTTGAGGGCATTTACATTCGCCCTACCAATGGCCGTGCCGACGACCAGGTTCGGCGCAATCACAGCGTTCAGTATTTTTCTTACCCCAATTTCAAGTTTGACCGCTTGAGGAAAGAAGCGCCTGAAACCTTTGAAACTTACGCCGACATGGGACTGAACGAATGGATCACCCTTCGGATCGAAGTAAAAGGTAAGGAAGCAAAATTGTTTTTGAACAACAGCAAATATCCAGTGCTGCTGGTCAAGGATTTGAAACTGGGCGACAAAGTTTCCGGTGGCATTGGCTTATGGGTTGATGTGGGGACGGAAGGGTATTTTAGAGATTTGAAAGTGATTAAGCAATAATTTAATGAATGTGAATACTCCCATTCACATCAATCATTGCACCAGTGGTAAAACCCGCAAGGTCGGAAGCCAAAACTTTAAAGGCTATCTCCGTTACTTGGATGACGATTTCGGGGTCATTGCTGGCCTTGGCGGCGGAGTCACTCCATAAAGAAAGAAGTGAATCTTGAAGAAACTAGTCTTTAATTCAACAGTTTATGGAAATAGCTAAAATCGCCGTAATCGGGGCAGGTAATATGGGGCATCAAATTGCTTTGTGTGCCGCCTTGTCAGGTTTTCAGGTAAAGTGTACCGATACCAATGCTGAAATCCTGGATAAAGCCATTCGCTTTGCCGATGACTACTTACAAGAGCGGGTAAGCAAGGGTAGATTAAGCCAGGAGGCAGCGGATCAAGCGCGGATCAATATTGCTTTTGTCCCAACTGTGGAAGAAGCAGCCGCAGATGCGGACCTGGTGATCGAAGCGATCATCGAGAATCTGGCCATCAAAAGAGAATTGTTCGCAGAGTTGGATCAACTCTGTCCTGCGCATACCATTCTCGCAACAAATAGCTCTTACATCGTAAGTTCTAAAATTGCGGATGCGACCACGCGAGCGGATAAAGTTTGCAACATGCATTTTTTCAACCCGGCTTTGGTCATGAAGTTGGTTGAAGTAGTGCAAGGCCCGCATGTTTCAGCAGAAACTGTTGAATTGCTGATGGATGCTGCCAAAAGAATGGGAAAGACCCCGGTTTTGCTGCACAAGGAGATTTATGGTTTTTTGGTCAATCGCTTTTTACAAGCCACGCGACAAGAAGCCTTAAAACTCCTGGATATGGGTGTAGCTTCCTACGAAGACATCGATACCGCCGTGAAGAATGGATTGGGTTATCCTATGGGCCCTTTTCAACTCCTGGACCTTACCGGGGTGGATTTGGCTTACCATGTGAGTATGGAACGCTACCGGGAAAGTGGCGATCCAGCAGATAGACCTTCTCCAACGATTGTTGAAAAATACACCAAAGGGGAATGGGGTAAAAAAGTGGAGAAGGGGTTTTATGATTATGAGTGAAAGGTGTTTTTAGGTTGATTTGATGAAAACTGTATGGTGTATTGTGCTGTATGACCCGCACTTTAAGCTCAACAATTTTCAAAAAAACCCTGGATCTTAATGTGTTGGAAAGGTTAGAGCAGAAGGTTACGGGAACAGCGAGTCGGGTGCCGTATTTGTATAGGTTGAGGAGGTAAGGGGGAATTGTGCCGCAGGTTGTGGCATAATTCAAAAGCTCAAGTTATCATTCCTTATTTTCCTCTGATTCAAGATCCTACCAATCGCGGAGCGATTAAATTCACCATAGCCCCGGTCGTCCGGGGATTTTTCGGATCCAGGTTTGTGTCCCAACCGCGGTAGTGGTTGAACCATTCGCTGGCCTGTTCAACCACTTCCGTGGTTGGAACACCTCGCTCCGACTTTTACCGCAGACGACTGCGGCTATTCTGAATTGAACCACTCCGTGGTTAGATGGATTACACATTGTGGGTGCTGTAGAGACGCACGGCCGTGCGTCTTTTCCCCTTGAGATAGGTGCTTTGGGTCACGCCCGTACACACGAAAGCCCCATCCGAGTTAACGAATGAGGCTGTGTGTTGTATTGAGTTGGCAGCGACCTACTCTCCCACCCAAGGGCAGTACCATCAGCGCTGAGCGGCTTAACTTCTCTGTT
>JAIXOO010000009.1 GCA_027486765.1 Saprospiraceae bacterium | reverse complement strand
GCTTGCATTCCTTGGGCGTTGCGGCTGTTTTTGAGTACCTCTTCGGTAACTCCGACTGCATTCCTGGCAATGTTGGTCGCGATGAATCCAGGTAGAATGTGGCATACATTCAATCCAAGATCCTCGACTTCGAGTCGCAGGGATTCAAAAAAACCAACCACCCCATGTTTCGCAGCTGCATAAGTACTGCGGTATTTGGTATTGATTTTTCCCATGACACTGCTGATGACCACAATTTGCCCTTTTCGTTCCAACAAATGGGGTAGCATCGCTTTGGTCAGGGCAATGGTGCCGATCAGGTCGGTTTCCAGGATTTTGAGGTCATCTTCAAAAGGGGTATCGATGGCCAGGCTGCGTTGGCTAATCCCGGCATTGTTGACCAGGAGATCAATGTTTCCAAAAAGGGCAATGGCTTGCTCAGCCAATGCCGGGAATGTTTCATACTTCCGCAAATCCAAAGGCAACACTGCGGAGGGGATTTCCTGGCGCGGCAGGGAGGCTTGCACCCGTTGTAAGTCGCTTACGTTGCGCGAAGACAAAATCAACCTGGCGCCCGCTGCATTAAAGGCTTTGGCCATCGCTTCACCCAAACCCGAGGAGGCACCGGTAAGCCACACAATTTTATCGTTAAAGTTCATGCTGTGCTGTTGAGTAAACAATCAAAGTTCATTGCTCAAATTTATGCAAATCTAAAGATCAATAACAACAACCTCCAAATCCCCATCCCAGCCACCAACCAGCAGTTTTTTCCCATCCGCACTAAAGTCAAAAGAAGTGACGTGTAATTTTCCAATCTCGTATTGTTTGATGATTTGACCATTTAAACTCCAATGGATGACCAATTCATCCTCACTAGAACAACCCATAAATATTGATTTGCCCCCAGGGGCAAAAGCAACTTGGTTCACGCCCTTATGACCTTTAAATTGTTGAAGCATGTTCCCTTTTAAATCCCACAATATGGCAGATCCATCATTTGCTCCAGTCAGGACAGATTGGCCATCCGGGGCAAAGCATACACTCTCAATATCCCCTCTATGGCCTATTAGTTCAAGCACAAGTTCTCCATTGAGTTTCCACAGGATAACTTTCCCATCTCTACCTCCAGTCAAAATGGTTTTACCATCAGGAGAAAAAGTACCCGTTAAGAAGCCAGCAGGATGAACATACGTATGAATAAGTTGGTCATTCATATCGGTAAGCGTCATCTTTCCTGGATGTGGATACCCTCCACCATTGATGAAAAATTTTTCATCCGGAGAAAATTTAATAAAACGCTTAAACATGGCATTGCCAACCGGAGCTTTAAATGATTTGATCAACTTGCCATTCAAATCCAGTAGTTTAATTTGATCATTGCTGTCTTTTTCAGTGCTCTGGTCATCAAATTCGTGAACAATAATTTTTGACCAGTCTTTGGTTACATCCATACACATCATACTTTTAGTCTTTGTTGGAGGAACAACGACCTTAGCAGGAAGCTTTTTATCCCAAAAAATCCACTCATTTTGAGATGCTGTAAATATTTTTCCACTGGGCGTAAAGCGGGCATAAGTAGGGAGATGGGTATGACCAGAATAAGATTTGACCAGGGTTCCGTCCAGTTTTTGTAGGCGAGTTACTCTGCCTGCGTAGGAGACAAAGTTTGTGGCATTGGGGGTAAGCAGCATCTGGGTTTCATGATGGGTGCTTATTTTAGTTGCTTCCCAGGTGTTTATTTTAGATTTTTTGATGGGTTTGCCATCTATCCCAAAAGTGTATACAAAGTCTTTACCTACAACAATTACAGCTTGATCGTCTTTGGAAAATGCAACGGCTTGAGGGGCCGCAATGCTATCCAATTTTTGGATCACTTTGCCATCGCGCGACCACAGTATGGTTTTTCCATCATCATCTGCGGTAAGCAGCATCTTTCCATTGTGAGAGAATGAGCTGGACCTGATTTTCCCCCATTGTCCTCTCAGACTGCTCACTGGTTTTCCTTCCAGATTTACCTCCATCGTATTTCTACCCGATCCACTGATCAACAGCGTTTGCCCATCAGGAGCCAGGGCGGTGTAATAAATTTCAGAAATACCTTCAACCTTAAATTCTCGAATTTCTTGCCAGGTTTTGGCATCCAAAATCAACACTTTGCCATTTTCGTTCGCAGTGATGATCCAGGATTCTTTGGGGTGATAGGCCAAAAAAACTACTTTTTTATCCGACAGTCTTCCTATAATATGACCATTGAGCAGCTTGCCCGTGTGATCCCATTCATGAATGAAACCCAGCTCATTTCCCGCCAGTATTTTTTTACCACTTTGGTCGAAGGCAAGTGCAGTGATGGCTTTGCTTCCGATGTGTTTAAATAGCTTGATAGTCGTTCTGGCACTGTCCCACAAACTTAATTGCCCGGCGTTGCTGCCGGTTAAAATCCACTTCTCATCCGCTGAGACAGCCACCCTTGAAACAATCCCGCCCGTCACTTGAAACTCCTGCAGATTTTTGGGCTTTAACTCCCAGATACGCAGATCGTAATACCAATTGCCGGTGATCACCCGGTTTCCGTCGGTAGAAAACGCAGCGGTATTTATTATGGAAAGGCTGGTTATGTTCGTTTGCAACTCCTGTACAACTTGCCCCAGGGGCGTGCGGACGATTACTTTACCATCCTCACAAATACTCAATAGTTTTTTACCATCTTTAGAAAAGGTCAACGAAAGAATGGATACGACATGGCCATCAATAGTCTTGATTAACTTGCCTTGCAAATCCCAGAAACATAGTTTGCCGTTTTGGTGTCCTGTAATGATGTTTTTGCCATCGAAAGAGAAAATAGCACGTACGATAGGGCTGAATGGATGTTTGAGCAGTATACTTTGTTTGCCGCCCTGAATGAGGGTGAGTTCTTTAGACTCCTCTTTACAAATCAGCAGTTTTTTACCATCAATCGACCAGGAAATGGCCACAATACTTGGGCTTGGATTAATGGATTCTTTCTCAGGCTGATCATTAGAATCCTCTGCCACTGGATGCTCCTCCACTGGATACACATCGGCCATCAAGAAAAACCCCGTATCCTCATCCGTAAGTCCTTCCCCCATGGTTGCATCCTCTTCATCACTCAGTGCCAGGGTGGTATCTTTTGCCTCCTCTACTTTTGCAGGTGCCTCCTTTTTAAGCGCAGTATTGTTTATTGGTGCAATTTTTTTCTCTGGGGCCAGCAATTCGACAGGAGTACCAGTATGGGTATTCCAGGCTTTAATTTTTCCACTTTTGTATCCTGCGATAATTTGTTGTCCGTCTGCTGAAAAAGCAAGTGACATTACATCTGATTGCTCATCGCTGCTCAGATAAGTCTTGAGAAATGGGCCTCCAGCAAGACTCCACAAAAAAAGACCAGCCCGAACACTGCCCGTTAAAATAGTCTTGCTATCTGGTGAAAATTGCAGCGCGTAGGTAGGAAAAGGTAATTTTTTGATCTCCTTTCCCTCTGCATTGAAGACATAAGTGTCCTGATCAGTACCCACGGCATAATATAGGCCGTTCGGGGAATAGGCGAGGCACTTCATTCGGCCTCCTATTTCCTGTTGAGAAATCTGCAATTGCGCTTGCAGGTTTTGATAGCAAGAAAGAAAAAGAAAAACTAGGCTTAGGTAATGGAAAGTACGCATACTTTTTGTTGTCAAAGGTAGGCGAATTATTGCAACCCGCAAAAGTTGTTTACCCGCTCACTCGTACAAGTCTTTCCCATTACCCCCCAAAACGCAACGCTGCTGCAGTGTCTCCAATTTTAACTGCTCATGGCGTTTGTTTTTTAGATTCCCTTTAAACCTTGATGCACTTAAATTTATCCATGCCGTAAAGCGCCTTGTATTGATCATCTAATCCTCTTTTTTGCTTTTCAAGCGGGGTTTCAGTACTATCCATTCGAAATGGGTTTCGCCAGGTATGGATGTACCTGGCGTTGTCTTTATCTGAATTTATGATTGATACATAAATTACGGCTTCTAATGGAAGTTTGGGAAGTAGCCTTTGCTTCCCGGATAATTTTACGCCTATTTCCTCCTCAGAAAATACATCTTCGGAGAGGTATCTAGCTTGGCCTAAATCTTTTGTGATTTTTACTATTTTCAACTCTGGGCTGTCGAAATTCATGTGTTTTGTTTTGGTGTATTACAGCTTTAGTGCTCCTGCTGGGTCTGCACCCCAAACCAAACAAAGGAGCCGGATCAATCGCCTTGTTTGTCCCATTCGACCACACTTCAACATGCACATGATGGATCATTCCCGATCCGTATTTGGTGCTGATCTTTTGGGCTGTGCCGATGGCTTGCCTTTGCATCACTTGTTGACCTGGTTTTGCCAGAACGGGCGAAAGGTAAAACATCTTTACCAAATATTAATCGTTCTGGATGTGGACACCGCTGTATCTCGAATCGTCTGGATAGGGATAGGCATAACGCACGATCTTGCCCGTGATGGGGCTCAAAATGCTTTCGCCTGGAGTAACCACCAGGTCAATACCTTCATGCTGGCGTTTGCCCTGGTCCCTGGATGCGCCAAAACGCCCATCGCCGTATCCATCGCTGCGGATTTTGTTTTGTTTGCCAATGGAGTGGAATCTTTTGCTCCCAGGGAGCTTTAACCACTCCCCGGCACTGAATTTGCGCCACACTACAAAAGCAATCAGGGCAATTCCTGGGTATAGCGCCCAGGGTGGAATTGCACGGCTATTCTTGGCCATGTTGATTGTTTGGGAATGTTATGCGTGGATAAATTTACGAAAAACGACTATAAGTACAATCACTTTATTTTCTTCTCGCTAACTATTGAAACTCCAATAACAATGATTAAAAAGATTAATATTTATTATAATTTGCAATTATTGCACCCAAAGATTAGCTTTGTCATATTGGCTTGTTTTTTGTTAATCTGAGCAAAAAATAAGATCAGTACGAAGATACAAGGAGCCAATAATTAAACAAAACATTTATGTGTTTTTGAGTTAGTTATAGCTTCGGATGAGAGTTGTGTTCAATGATAAATAAATTGACAATATGATACAGGAAATGCTTCAGAGAGAAGTACTTAAGTCAATAAGGAAAGATGAGATAGAAGAAGGGATTTTCCTTCTTGAACAATTTATTGAGGAAAATGATTTCATCAAGACAAAATTTGCAAAGAACCTTGCTTCAATCAGCAGGAGATTAAAAGAGCTGGATAAGAGTAAATCTCTAGGAGTAATTAGTTTCGATCTGTATGCTCTTGAGAAAAACAAAATAGTTGATAGCCTACTAATTCTTTTGGATGATGTGGATTGTTTGGATAATTCTAACAAACCGATTTATTCTTCAGAAATTAATTCGACAGATATTTGGGTTGTCATAAATGGTAATTATGAAGATTTTAATGAGAGTCAAAAGCAAGAGCTTTTGAGTAAAATTGGGAAAGCCTTACAAATTGACCAGCACATTCAAATTAAACAAATATACCCTGGAAGCATTCGCCTTCTCTTGAGTCTGCCGGTTAAAAGTGCTATAAAGTTATTCAAAATGATAAAAGAAGGCGCATTGCAATCTCTTGATATACTTGATGTATATTTCAATGTAGAACATTCATTTGAAAGTATAAAAAATGCCCATCTTAATTTTGCAGCTGATAGAATATATTATGAAATTGGGTATAGGCTGGGTTTCCATTATGAAGAAAGTTTCAAAAATAACCTTATAGAAACATATAAAAAACTTTATGAAGAAAGTATTTGGGAAGAAAAACATTATAAACTTAAAATCTTAAATGGATTAGAAATCAAATTGGAAAATTTAGAGGGCAAGCTGCTGAAAAGAATTAAAAACTTGAATCGGTTAAAAAGCTCTAGTTATTTACTTGAATTCTTTCTAGAAGATACAAAGCGTTATTATAATTCAAATTCAGAAGTGAATTCAAAAGATATTGGCCTAATAACAAAATTGATTGATAACAAACATAGAGAAATTGACCTTCAAGAAATTTCAATCCAGGAAATTCAAGAAAGGATAGACGAATTGAATAACCGCAAAGACTCATATGAGAAAAATTTGGGTGAAGATTTATTCATAAAGAGAGGATACTGGGAAAACAAACTATTAAAAATTATTGAGGAAATCGAAAAAGGGTTTTCATTGGGCTATGTCGAAAGAAACGATATAACGAGGTCTGACGATCCTGACCTTCCTAAGCAATTCTCAGCTTAAATGTTATGAAAGAATAGCCAAAAATTCTCGACTTCCCTATGTTTTTATTAAGAATAAGGTAAATCGAAAATTTTATTGAATTTTAATACAACCGTGGCTATCAAATTTTCAAGTCTTCATTTATTTGCTCTAAATACAAAACCTTCCCACATGAAATACGCACTAGTCAACAACACCAAAACCGAAGCCACCCCAGGAGCAAAAGGCACCTGCCCCTCATGCGGTTCAGAACTAATTGCAAAATGTGGGAAGATTAAAATACACCATTGGGCCCACAAAGGAACCCGTAACTGCGACCCCTGGTGGGAAAACGAAACTGAATGGCATCGCTCATGGAAAAATAGCTTCCCAGTCGAATGGCAAGAATTACCCCTGCCTGACGAACAAACGGGTAAAAAACACATTGCTGATGTGCGTACCAGTGATGGCCTCGTTATTGAGTTTCAAAATTCACCTATTGATCTACAAGAACGTACTACCCGCGAGAAGTTTTATAAAGACATGGTTTGGGTTGTTAATGGCACACGCCTGAAAGGAGATTACCCTCGATTTATTAAAGGAAATAGCTATCTTCTGGCTACAAACATGCCAAAAATCTTTAGAATCGGATATCCAGATGTATGCTTTCCTTCTGCTTGGCTTGGATGTTCAGTGCCAGTTCTTTTCGATTTTCGGGGTACCGAACCAAGGGACATCCCTGACGATGTAAATAAAAATCTTTACTGTTTGTTTCCTACACGGGTTGGAAGATATGCCATAATTGCAGAGGTTTCGCGTACAGTTTTTATAGATAAAACCATTAATGGCGAATGGCTATCTAGGACTCACAATTTTATGAATAAATTAAGCATATCCAATCAGAAAGAAAAAGCGCAACTAGCGTTTGAAAGAGAGCTATATAGAAATTTTAAACAAGAAACAACCGGAGGCTCACCAGGCAATTGATAGACTTGTTAGAGCTAGAAGATATCAGAATCGAGAAAGACGTTTTTGACAAATTGAATAAGTATTATGAACCATCATTTCTTATGCCAATTTTGATTGAAAACTGAATCTAAAATGTTACAAAACTTGTATTTGTTTTGCAAAACCATTAGATTTACGCTCCGTTGTCCTCACAAAAAGTTGATTAAATTAGCAAGAGCTCCTCTAAAGCGACTTTTGAAGGACCTAAGTGATTTTCCAAAACCATTTTTGGGAGTCTAGTAGCAGTTATTATCTGACAAACACGAAAACATCATTGTAAATGACAGTAAGAAAAATTATAGAGCTCATAGACTTCATAAAGTCTAAAATTGGTGTTGACTTTTTCGCAACTAGGTTGCAAGACTATATTATGACTATTCAAAACAATCCCGGCAACCTTGTCCTTCTTAAAGATATAACTGACAAAGCAATTTCGGATTATGGACAACTACAATATTACGAAATTCCTAATTTACTTGAAAAAGTTTTAGTCAATACAGAAAAACCATTTACAAGAGAAAAGTACTACCAACAACTAATTGATCTAAAAGCGCAAAATCATACAGCACCCGATGAGCTTTATTCACATCTAAACTCATACTTAACGAACATTCAAACACGTGTTACGAGCAATATTGCTGAATTAGACAGAATTTTAGAAACAGTAAAACCTTTCCTATCTAAAGACTACTCAGAATTGCAAAAGGGCGACAATGTAATTTTTGCAATTGTATTCGCCAATGAAAAAAGTTATAACACTCTTAAACTCCTATCTTTTGAGTTAAAAAATTGGAATAAAGCCTTGTTTTTATATCAACAAATTGTTTCAGAAGAAACGCCAACGCCATTTGAGATTATTGAAATTGACCAAGGATCAATTGAAGTTGTAATCAACTTACTTATTGAGGTTGGATCAAAATTGTTAGATTTATTCAAAACGGGTCTTGAGGTATATGCTGCATATTTAGCTTACAAAACCGTTGTGCAAGAACAACTTGCTAAGAGTATTGATATCAATGAAAAATTGATCCGCCTTAAAGAAGAAATGGAAAAAGAACTTTTAGAAAATATAAAAATTGCAGTTAAACAGGAGTTGAAAAAACAAGCTAAACAAGCCAAGAAACACGAAGCATTAGACAAAAAAATAGAAGAAGTAGCAAAACTCGTAACAGACCACATTGTTAAGGGCAATAGTGTAAAGCTTTTATCGGCTCCAGCAGACAAGAATGAGGAAATAATGGAGAAAGAGAATGAAAAAGAAATGGCTTATTTAAAAACTAAGTCAGAGTACATGAAATTGGACGAACCGACCAAACAATTATTAATTGAAAAATTTACAATATTGCCACCAGAAGAACAGTATGATAAAGAATAACTAATCCGTAATTAGGTGCAATAGTACAATTAAAATTCAGTCTGCCAGATTTCATTGGCTTATTATGTAGCTATCTCTTTTCTCGGCTCAAAAGCCGTTGATACATAACTATCAATTAAATCTTGCTTTACCAATTTGCCTTTAGGCATATTTTTAAGCAGCGAATATTTCTCAACTAAATCCTTAAATTTTTCTATACCATTATCGCTTAGGCAATTGTAAAAGAGCCAAAGCAGCTCATAATCCGATAATTGAGCTCTTAACATGCTGATATATCGATATCTTGCCTCAAAGTTTTTTGTATTATACTCATTACTATTTTCATTTAATTTCCCTCCAAGTTCTTCATAAGTATAAAATTCTGTTTCATCAACAATTTTAACAATCCGATATAAATTCCGAAAGTAATGTCCGAAATCAGTTTGAACCAAATTCCAATACTTCATATATTTTTTCATCACAGTGTCAAAGTCAAATTTCGGACTAATATTAGCTCCTAATTGGCCATAATGAAACTTGAATACATCTCTACCTCTAAGTGTTATTAGATCTAATTCTTGCGACAACTTTCCTTGTTCTGAAAGGCTCCTTGAATTATATTTTTTACCTTCATAAATGTCGAAATCAATAGAGTTAACTATCTGGTGATGCAAAGCTATTAGATTAAAAAAAGTATTCTCAAATCTTTGCAACCTCAAAGTGTTATTTTGAATTTTAAATTCCTCTCTAGTCTGGCTTAATTCATCTCGCTGAAGCTCAAATTCTTTTCTCTGTAATCTTAATGACAAATAAAATAATAAAACACCTGTAAAAGACCATAAAGCCCCTACAACCCCACCAATAAAATCGCCCACTTGACCAGTCTCGGTAAGAGCTAATGGCTCGTCGCCCGAAACCGTGTAGCTTTTCGATAAAGTAGCAACGAAACGAAAAATTACAACTAGTCCACTAATTGCAAAAACCATTGAAAAAAAAGATAGAATCAATGCTACCCAGTCTGTATTTTTCTTATTTTTCATAATTCATACTTCTGTTTTCGCGCCGCTAAATATCCAAAATCATTCTTGTTTGACGAACTAAGTTCACGAAAAAATCCTCTTTCTCTTCACTTTCCATTTTACTAATCGGCCTGCTCGGAGGATTCATAGCTTGATATTGGTTCAAAATTGGAAAGCCTTCAAAATAACACGGCCTTAAAATTACAATAAGCATTACAGCACCTTCTTCTTCAGCCGCAGCCAATAAAGGAGGCAGTTCATTGTTTAAGATAAAATCTGATCCCAAAAAATCGGTGCTGACTAGCAAAATTCCAACCTTGGTTTCTTTAATTGCATCTTTAATGGCCTCCTCCCATTTTTGACCGGGCATAATCTTAGAGTCATCCCAATAATCAATTATATCTTTAAATGGTTTGAAATGCCTTTGAATTTCAGTAAGGAATTCTTTATCCAAATGGCTGTAACTCACAAAAACCTTATTTCTTTGGCCTTTAGTTTTATATTTTTGGTGGGCAATAATTGGCAATGTCTGAACTTCTTGTTCTATGTAAAATAGAAGCTTTTCCGTTTTAATCTCCCAGCCGCAGGTGGGTTCAGGTTTGCCTCCATGCTTTTTATCCCGATGCTTTTGTAAATCATTTTTCGTTAACAACTCAATTTCATCCAAAAAAACAGCTTTACTATCAGCGGAATAAAAATCATCCAGGCGAGTCTTAATAGCATAAAAATATTCTACAGGCTGCTCATTGCTTCTTAGGCCAAGACTCTGTTCAAAAAAATCTTTTGCTTCATCTCTTATGATCTGATTAGCATCCATATTGTATCAATTTATTTGTTTGTACCTTCAAATATCATCCTCCTCCACCTCCTTCAACACCCCGCTCGTCCAAGTCTTCCCCATTAACCCCCAAGCTGCAACGCTGGTGCAGTGTCTCCTGACCTGCACCTATTATCCCCGCGTCTTCAAGACGCAAGAGCATGTGCAAAATACTAAAAAAGACCCACATTTCCCCTTCACAATTGATCATCAAACCCTGGCAAATATACAAAGCTGCTCCCCTGCAAATACGGTTCCAATAAGTCTAGTTCCAGCAAACATCCTTCATTTTCAAAAACATAATTCCGGGCACTGCTGTACAGGTACTCTTCCGCTTTATCCACCCATCCAGCCCGAACCGGGTTTTGATGAATGTAGTCTACTTTTTGCCAGATTACTTTGGGCGAAACCAGCGCAATGGGGTGATTGTCTTGTAACCAAAATTGATAGGTTCGACTATTGGCATGGAATCGAGCATAGTATCGGAATACATGTAACATCCATTCCTTGCGGCTTTCGTTTCCTTTTGCAATCGCTTCCAAAATCTGCCGGGAGGTATATTTTTTAAAATTTCGAAGCACTTCCGACAGAGTTAACTCACCATCTACTCTGACAATCATGTGGATGTGATTGCTCATGATTACATAGGCGCAAATGATCAGTCCTTTTTCTTTTCGGCAATAGGCCAGGCTTTCAAGCACGATATCTCGGTAAGTTTTTCTAGTGAATACATCTACCCAACCCACAACCGTACAGGTAACGTAATTCAAACCATGCTGATCCAGGATGCGGTAACGCGGCATAAAGTTTTTGCATTAAAATACTGTTTTTTTCTAAATGCCTGTATTGATTTTGTGCTTTTTTCTTACCAGTGTGCATGCTCTTGCGTCTTGAAGACGCGGGGATAATAGGTGCAGGTCAGGAGACACTGCACCAGCGTTGCGTTTTGGGTTTTAATGGGAAGACTTGGGCCTAGCGGATTTCAAATGTATTATGGTTGCTTCCACCACGGATTCCACGCTGAGCCGCCTCTGGATGGAAAAGTACAGCAATCAAGTGGCCACCAGCCAGCAAGGTCTTTGCTGGATTCTGGAGGATGGCCAGCGCAGCGCCAAAATTGACGGCCGTACCTGCATCCCCGTGGGCCGCTACCGCGTACGCCCAACGCGCAACAGCAAGTTTTATGAGCAGTACCAAAAAGACCCTTCGCTGAAGCTGAAGTACGTGCTGACGCTGGAGGAAGTGCCAGGTTTTAGTTTGATCCGGGTGCATCCTGGGGTGAAAATTGGGGACACTCGCGGCTGCCCTCTACCGGGTTTGGCTACGGATATGGACACTGATAGCAATTTTACGGTTGCCCGCAGCCGGGAAGCGCTGAAGCGGATTCACCGGCATTTGGATGCGTTTTTTGATGAGAAGGGGATGGATTTTACTATTCCGGTTTGGTGGGAGGTGGTTAGGGTGCCATTGATTGGGTTTGCAAATAATAAATAACAATGCTTAAGTTAGTCTACAACACATTGCAATTATTTCCATTTTTCAACCTTTAGAACGGACTAGAAAATATCATCATGCAGGAAGAGTCGAACGATTATTGAAATACTCTATTAAAGCCTTACCAACAGTTTGTGTTACACTTACTGATATAGCAGATTTTGCAGCCCAGCCAATTACGGGAATGAAATCAAGAGCGGTTATTGTAGCTTTACTTGTAAGTAATGGTACAACTACAGATGTAAAAATTTCTGATGCAGTTCTTCCATCCAATTTAATTCCAAAAATTGATCCAATTTTTATTATCATAGAAATATCTACAGGGGTCATGGCTATTGAAGCCCCTGGAATCCATGCAGTTACAGCAAAACCAATTGACCAACTATTTACTAATTTTGTTGCGCGTTCCTTTGCTTCACTTTTTGTAGCTGCTGAGTTAGGATCATATTCATAATTAGATATTTTCAATAGATTTTTATCAATATCTTTTATTGTTGGATGTTCTTGGTCAAATGTTTTAAGTAAAATATTTTTTGCAGTTTGCATTTGATGTTTTGCAGTTCCTAAATTTCCTAAATTTAAATTAACGATTCCTAATTTATATAAAGTAATTCCTGTAGAGGGATGATCCTTACCTAAATTTGCCAAATTATTCTCATGTGCCTGTGAAAATAATTTAATCGCTGACTCATAATCTCCTAATTCAGCATATACTGCTGCTAGGTTACTCATAGTTGTTGATATACTTGGGTGGCGGTTTCCGAATTTTTTAACTAAAATTGTTAACGCTTTTTCAAATAATTCTTGTGCCTGCTTATGTTTGCTAAGTTTTGAGTAAACAGATGCTAGATTCGATAAGGTTATGGCGATTGACGAATGCTCTTCAGAGTATATTTTTGAATATTCTTTAAGTACATTTTCTAATAATTCTTGTGCTTTAGAATAGTCACCTATACTTGAATACACAGCAGCCAAATTCGACATTGCGGTGTAGATTGCTGGATGTTCTTTGGGATAAATTTTTAATGATGTGGCTAAAACTGACTCTTGCAAATCTTTTGCTTTTCCATAATTTCCAAGTGCTAAATTTACAGATGCTAAATTTGATTTTATGGTAATTTCTCCTTGTTGTTTTTCAACTACATTATCGTTTTTGTTATTTATTTCCATTGATTCTTTTAATAATTCTAGTGCATTATTGTATTCCCCTAAATGGCAATATACAGATGCCAAATTAGATAAAGATTTGGAGAAATCTATTTTCGAACTATCCTTTTCAGTTGAAAGCAAAATTGCCTTTTTAAATAATTCGATTGCTTGGGAAAAATCACCTTTTTCTTTATATAAAACCCCTAAATCATTATAAATTACAACTAATTGGTTGTTATTTATGTTTTTTTCATTAAGAATATCCAACGCAATTGACTCAGCTCGGTCAACCTCACCAGCTTCGAATAATTTTCTTACCTCTTCAATTCTGTTGTCAATTTCCATTTTTAGACGTTGATTGTTTTTGATTAGTTTTAATTTCATCAATAATGTTCTCAATCTTTATTACATATAAAGCATGTTTTAAAGAAAATAAGAGCCATATAAATGAAACTATACCTAAACCCTTAAAAAGTGTTTCCCAGGTTTCAGCAGATAAACCATAATCTTGGAATTTTGCAGTAACGAAAGCAGTTATTACAGCCAATAAAAGTCCGAAGGGTGTTATCCATTCATGCTTTTTTTCTGCTTTTTTTAAGTTTTTTGACAGACAAAGTTCCAACCTATCACTTGTAGTGACGATTATTTGCTGTTTGACGTTAGGAAACACCTCTATTTCAAGTAGCTCGAAGATGTTAAGGGAGTTTCCACTTGCTTTATTTTTACCTTCCTCAAAATTCACATCTTATTTGTTTGTTATTTACTAATTGTATTTTAACCTAACTTAGAAGCAACTGAAAGTTATGGAAATCATAAATTCCATAGCTTTTTCCATTACTAGTCGCCAATAAGCAAATTTTGAATACACTTAAGAATACATTCAAAACTCTCTGCAAGATATTTTTTTTTGGATGCTGTACCAAATTTATCTAAAAAATTCATACTCCGCCACCACCTTCGCCACATCCAAGCCCGACGCCAACAGATACTTCTTAAGTACCTCCAGTTTCTTCCATCCCCCCAACTTCGCAATAAAATCCAGCGGCACCCCCTGCATGGCCAGGTTCGTGGCTGCGCTGCGCCGAGCCGTATGTGTGCATACAAAATTAGCCTTTGGCCCCTTCACACCGTTTTCCTGTACTGGCGAATTGATCCCAGCCATACTCGCAATCATTTTGATTTTGCGGTTGGCCTCCTGATTGGTGGTTTTAGGCAGGTTGAAGTTGTACTTCTGCAAAATCTGGAGTGCTTTGGGTTTTACCGGAATGGTCGCGCTGGTACCCGTTTTATTGGCGTCGTACTGGAAATACAGTCTGGACTCCGATTCAAAAAAGTTCTGTTCTGAGATGTGATCTTGCCCGTCCTGGTAGCGCAGCAGGAAATAGTAGCAGATCAGCCAGCGATCGCGCTCCTCCTCCAGCCAGGGCATGGTGGACAAATCCAGCGCCTCCAGCTTTTCCACCTCCTGTTCCGTCAAATAGATTTTTTGCCCTTTGGATTGGTGCACCTTGAACTCACTTTCTTTGTGGGCCATATTTTGGTGCAATCCCCGCCGCTGGGCCTCATTCATGAATTTTTTCAACACCTTAATGTGTTTAGAAAACCCACCTGCCTTTTGGATGCCAAACTCAGTATGCAGGAACTGCCAAAACTCCCCGTAGAAATTTTGGTCGATGTCTTCAAAATAAATGGGCTTACCTCGATGCTGCGAAAACTGTTTTAGCCGTAGCTGGAGCGATTTGTAATGATTGACCGTACCTGCGCTGATTTCGTGTTGTCCCCTGACCGTTTCCGCAATGTAGGTGCCTATAAAATCATAGATGGATGCTTTCGTGGGCTGCTCCTGGTTTTTGGTTTTCTTTTTGGGCAATTCTTCCCCTTCCAGGTAAGCTTTTTCGATCTCCAGGAGCTTGGCTCTGATCACAGAATTGATTTGAGCGTACAATGGATGGCTGCGCTTCACTTTTCCTTCTTTGGCGTCCCAATCATTGGGATGCACTGCAATTTTGGGTACAGGTAAATATTTGCGCGCAATGTAGATTTTAATGGGGCAACGTCCGTCTTTATGCGGCTCGTGGGTCCACAGCACAGGTTTGATGGTCATAAGCAGTATGAATTCTTAAACAATCACAAAAACCTAAACAAAATCCCAAACAAAATACAACTTATGACGGCAACGCGCAACAGTGTGCAGCAACAAAATGAAAAAAACTAAAAAAAAAAGTTGAAATAAAACTCAGTAAAACCAATAAAAAAGCCTTGTTCTGAGCGAAACGCTGATAGAACAAGGCTTTTGTTTAAAACATTTCGTGATCCCGTCAGGATTCGAACCTGAGACCTACTGATTAGAAGTCAGTTGCTCTATCCAGCTGAGCTACGGGACCAAATCAAACTTAAATCAAACGCCCTTTAGCGTTTGCCCGGCAAATGTACTCTATTTTTATTTTTTGCGCAATGTGGCGATCAAAAAGTCCAAAAAATCTCACTTGACATTGTGGGCAAAGCGATGTATTTTGGAAAATGGGGTTGAGGGAGGTTGAGAAAGTTGAGAAGGTTTAGGGCTACCGCAGCGATTTGGACAAGGACATGCCTAAGTCGCTGCGGTAGCCCT
>JAIXOO010000502.1 GCA_027486765.1 Saprospiraceae bacterium | reverse complement strand
CCGTGCAACAATCCAATCAGCATACACAAAAATTGAAATTCACCCTCACCCAGCTCCAAATCAAGTTAACCAACTTCGAGCCTCCGACCAGCGGCATTAGCCGCGAAACGTCACTAGCCTGTAGACCAAAGCACGATTTCCAAGGTGCAGAGCACCGGAACACTTACCCTTTCTCCGACTCAACCTGTTTTTTATTCCTCAAAACACCGCCCCAACCTGCACCCTCCCCACATTCACGACCCTACTCTCCCCCGTTTTCCGGCCCTCATAACTAAACCGCAACTGCAAATTCTTGGCAATCTGCCGATCCAGACTCACATTCCACAACCAATTCGTCCCCGGCTGCAACCCATTCAAAATGGCAAAACCCGTCGGTGAATTCGCCACCCCCTGAAAATCGATGTTCACCCAGGAAACCTTGCCCCGCAGCGCCGATTTGCTCGCCTTGGAAAAGGTAAAATCAGCGCTCAGGTCATGCTGCTGCGCCCCCGTAGGTGTTTGCTCCAGAGTATTTTGATCCCTTTGGTAGCGGTATTGGAAGATCGTGCGGAAATCGGAGGCGGGTTGCCAGGTCAGTTGGGGTTCGTATTTTTGGAATTGCAGGCGGTAATCCTTGTTGTTGAAAGATTCCGAATCGGCGCTGCGCAGGCCCCGGGCCACATTGAGTTTGAGGCTGAGCACCTTGTTGAGGTTCCAGCGGCCCTGGATGAACTGCTCTTGCAGGGCGCGACTTTCAAAACCCGTGGTTTGCACCAGTTTGCTACGTGTATCGGTATTGCCGATCTGGATTTCCCACTTGGGGCTGGCGCGGTTGATGAACAGGATGTGGCGGCCATTGGCACTCGCTGCCACCAGGTTGGTATCACTGAGGTTGAGCGCCAGGGGGTTCCAGTTGAAACCCTGTTCCCGGTCTTGCACCTTGCGGCTGATGCGCCAGGAAGATTGTAAGGCCAGGGTTTTGAGCACACTTTTAAGCCCGGTTTTGGCATTGAACCAGCGCGCCCGAGGGTCGATGTTGATGCTTTGGTTCCAGTTCACGTAGTTGTTGCGGATGTACTGGTCGGTGATGGTGGCCACCCGGATGTAATTGGCTTGATCAGGAAAGGGTGAAATTTCCATTTCGTTAGGTTGGATCACGCCGTCGCTGTTGTACAACGAGTCTTGCCAGATGTACAAACCCTCGCCGGGCGATACCCGAATGTACGTGAATTCGAGGCGGGGCTCCTGGCCCGAGCCTAGTTCATAAGTCGTATTGGCCCGCGCCAGACCCTTCCACAAGGCGGCGTTTACATCAATCCGGCCCAGCAGGGTATTGCCCGTATTGGCGTTCGACTGGCTTTGAAAAGTTTCCAGTTGCCGATAGGTCAGGTTGCCATTGAGCCCAAAGGCTTGTTTGAGTTGTAATTTGCTGTTCCAGCGCCATTCACTGGCTTTGCTGAGCGGCTGGTAAATGCCCTCGATGGGGCGGGTGTCTTGCCGATTGACGTATTCCAGGCCACCCTCCCATTTGCGGCTTTCGGGGCTTTTGAGGTAAAAGCGTTGGCTAAAAAAACGGAAGCTGCTGCCCGTCAAGGAATCCTGCGCGAGCGCAAAACGATCGTTTTGTTCCCCCTCAGCGGCCCAGCCCAAAGACCAGTTTTTTAGTTTTTTGAAGGTTTTGTCCACACTCACTTGCGGGCGAAAAAAGCGGCGTTCTTCCCCATTGGCGTCGGCTTGCAGGCTACTGGCAAAACCCTTGAGTTGCCACCCTTTCCAGGTACTTTCGCCACTCAGTTCGTGGCGGGTGCCCTGGTATTGTTTTTCCCGCAAAAAAGTACTGAAGCCATAGTTTATCGCCCCCACTCCGGTTTTACTCAGGCTCCATTCAGCCCGGGCAACTTGTTCATTGGCCGCAGTCACGGTGCCCTGCCCCTGAAAATCCGCCAAACTCCAATCCCGCAAAAATTCCGGGTTGCGATAGGGGTTCAAACTGCGGAAATTGCGTTGCACCGCCTCGTAACTCAGGCGCAAGTTCATCTCGGGCGCTGCCGTTTTTTTTCCCAACAACAATCGTTGTCTAAATTGTGTAAAAGCCGCCCACCCCGCGTCGTCCTGCTGATCCAGGGTAGAAAAGCGGTTGCGGTCGTATTGTGAAAGCGCCACTTCGGTTTGTAAACTGGTATTTTGATTGGGTGTCCAGTTTTGGCCTACGGTTACCATTCGTTGTTTTTGGGGCGTACTCAGGGCGATCACGGGGGCGTACTCGCCCATGGGCGCGCAGGTGATGGGATCGGGTGGTACCCATACATATACCCGCTCATTGGCCGTTTGGGCCGGTGCCAATTGATAGTTTCCCTGATTGGACCCCAGGAAGGAAAAGCTGGCCGTATACTTGGCCTTTTGTGGATTGTTGCTAAAAACGAGCACGGAATCACGTTGTCCACAGGCAAGGAGCGTATCCCGCAACTCGTAAAAGACCCGGCTAGCTACAAATTCGGTCTGTTCCCGCAAACCCGAAGCTACTGCCTTGGCCGGATCATCCCCCGCCAATTGCAGAGCCATCCGCTCCGATTCACCGATCGAAAGCCCACCAGTAGAACTGCGACTGTCTTGTTCCTGGTACAAATTGACATAAGCCCGCATGGTCGGCGCCTGGTATTGCACCCCTGCGGCCACCAGGGTGCGCAGGTAGTTCTGATCGGCGTATTCAAACTCAGCGATGATGCGGCTTTCGCGGCTGATCAGGTGGCGGGAAGTGAAGGTGATTTCGCCTCGGTTGTAGTCGACGATGTAGTCCTGATCCTGGCCGCGTTGCAGGCGTTGGCCGTTGAGCCAAACTTTTTCAGTGCCCGATAGCACAATGATGAAGCGTTCGTTGTTGGGGCCGCGCAGTTTGTAGGGGCCTTGATTGCCTTCGCTGGAAGTGATGATGTTGCGGGCAAATTTGCCACGGGATACGGCAATGCTGGCGCTGTTCTGCAGGCTGCTTTTTTCACCCAGTTTTTGTTTTTGCCCAAAAGTTGCCCCTTGCAGTTTTTTGTAATAATTCATAAAATAGCTGTCGGGACGGTTGATTTCGTAATCACCGGCGGTGAGCTGGGTGTCTTTTTTGCGCAATTGCACAAATACGCGGTCGAGTTCCTGGAGCTGTACGGTATTGCCTTCGGGTTGAAGGGGGATACTTTCGTCGGAAATGGCAGCGAGGATTTGTACGCCATCGCCGAGGTCGCCAGCCAGTTGCAGGTTAAAATTGGAGTTGAGCACCAAATCCTGACGGTTGCCTAGGGAGACCCCACGGGAAAAGTTGCCGCTGTAATTCAATTGGCGAAAATCAACCAGCGGGCCTTCGTTGCGAATGGCGATGCGGGTGCCACCCAGGATGCTGGGTTGCCGCAGTTGGCTGGTGTCCAACAAACGAAAACTTTGGGAAAGAGAAGCGGGCAAAACGCGGTAAGTCACTTCAAAAGGTGGATTCAACTGGGTGGTATCGACGCGCCAAATCAACAAATTGAACTGTACCCGGTACCAGGAGGTATCCAGTAAGCGCTGGGAGGTTTTTTCCCGAATTTGCACACTATGGGGCACAATGAGCAGGGTATCAAGTGGGCGATCGTTTTTGCACTGCAAAATCTGAATCCTGCGCCAGTTGCTTTGGGGCGATTGCTGCGCATAACCGGGCAATGCGCTCAGCAAAACAAATACCAGCAGGCTCAGAATAATGCTCCCCTCCCTCATGCAGCAATAATCGATTTCGGAATTCCTAACGTAAGATAGAGAGGATTTGGTTTGAAGATGCTGCCTTGATGATCAAAGTGTAGTTTCCCAAACAATAAAAGAAAATCAAAAAAAACTGGACAATGTGAACTAGATCACTGATTCCCCTTTTCACTCACTCTACTTTTGTACCCGTTCTGTTCATTCAACCTAAAGAAACTTTGCATTGTTACAGGAATACATGAACAGACTTTCATATTTTTGCATCATCTCTAAAGTCACTATACTATGAAAGTAGAGCAAATCTATACAGGTTGCCTAGCTGAGGCAGCGTATTATATCGAAAGTGAGGGCGAAGCAGTCATCATTGATCCACTGCGGGAAACCCAACCTTACCTCGAAAAATTAGCTGAAAACGGCAGCAAGCTCAAGTACATCTTTGAAACGCATTTCCATGCTGACTTCGTTTCGGGACACATTGACCTGGCCGAAAAAACCGGCGCAACCATTGTATACGGCCCTACCGCCAATACAACTTTTGACATTCACCAAGCCAAAGACGGTGAAGTGCTGCAATTGGGTAACGTAAGTTTCAAGGTACTGCACACCCCTGGCCATACGCCTGAGAGCACCACTTATTTGTTGAAGGATGAAGACGGCGAAGATTTTGCCATCTTTACGGGAGACACCTTGTTCATCGGTGATGTAGGTCGCCCCGATCTGGCGCAAAAATCTGGTGAAGTCACCCAGGAAGACCTGGCGGGTTGGTTGTACGATAGTTTGCGGGAAAAAATCATGACCCTGCCTGATGAGGTGATCGTTTACCCTGGGCACGGTGCAGGTTCGGCTTGTGGTAAAAACATGAGCAAAGAAACCTGGGACACCCTGGGTCGCCAAAAGCAAAACAACTACGCTTTGCGGGCAGACATGAGCAAAGGCGAATTCATTCGTGAAGTCACCGCAGGTTTGACGCCGCCACCGCAATATTTTGCCAAAAACGCCAAAATGAACAAGTCGGGCTACGATAGCATCGACGAGGTGTTGGAACGTGGTGCTACCCCCTTCAGCGCAGATGAACTGGAAATGGTGGTTGAAGCCGAAGGTGCCTTGGTACTGGATGTGCGCAATGAGCAGGAATTCAAAGACGGCTTTATTCCCAATTCAATTTTTATCGGTATTGACGGTAGTTTTGCCCCTTGGGTCGGCGCATTGATCCCTGATTTGAAGCAAGCGATTGTACTGGTCACTCCTGAAGGTCGGGAAGAAGAAGTGGTTACCCGCTTGGCTCGGGTAGGTTACGACAATACTTTGGGCTACCTCAAGGGCGGCATCGAAGCCTGGAAAGCGGCGGGTAAAGAACTGGATGCGATCGAATCCATTGATGCGGCTGAATTGGCCAAACGAATGGAAGCGGATCAGGTTGAACATTTGTTGGATGTACGCAAACCAACGGAATTCATCTCCCAACACGCCCTGGTTGCTGAAAACATTCCGCTGGATTACATCAACAACAACATGCACAAGCTGAATCCGCAGCACACTTATTACCTGCATTGCGGCGGGGGTTACCGCTCCATGGTTTTTGCCTCCATCCTACGTGCGCGTGGTTTTGAAAACTTAATCGACATCAAAGGTGGCTGGAAAGCCATCGAAGCTGAAGCAAATATTGCCAAAACCGATTTTGCCTGCCCTACCAGTATTCCGCAGGAGGTGATCGATGAGGCGATTGCGAACGCGATATAATTTGAATGAAAAATGAAAAATGAAAAATGAAAAATTAGGCAGTGGAGTCCAAATGGTGTACCTGTTTTTCATTTTTCATTTTTCATTTTTCATTTTTCATTTTTCATTTAATTCGCGTTCACCAATTTCCCAGACCCCGACACACTCACCTCTACCTGAGGTTTGCCGCGATAGTATACGTCGCCGGAGCCAGAAATTCTAACATTCAGGCGATCGCTTACATTTAATTCGGAGTTGCCGCTTCCACTTACGCGGATATCCGCATCACGGGTTTTTAGCGGGAAGGCGAATAAATCACCGGAGCCACTTACGGTATGCTCTACGCTATTGG
>JAIXOO010000346.1 GCA_027486765.1 Saprospiraceae bacterium | reverse complement strand
TGAGCTAGGCCTCAAAATCGAGGACAAGCCCTATAGCCATGATCCTTACTACCTTATTCCCGAATTTCTGCCCGATCAACCCGCTCCCGCTGTTGCCCAAACCTGGGAAAATGCTGCTGGTCCGATTTTCCATTTCCGCTTCCAACACCACTTTTTTCATTCAGCGCTCATGCAACGCTTCATTGTGCGCAGCGCCAGACTGGCCAAAAGTTATGATCTGCTTTGGCGCAGTGGCATCCTGATCAGGGTGGAGGAAACCGTGGCGCACATTCAGGTGCATCCCGAAGAGGGGCTCATCGAGATGCTCTTGCGCGGTGCCCGGCCCGACCATTTGATCGAACGCCTCAAAAATGAAATTTCCCAAATTCAAGAGGTCAAAGATGACGTTGGCTTTTTGCTCTCTCTTAGCGGGTTGCCAGATGAATGGATTCCGCTGGAACAAGTAAAGCAAGGCAGCACCCATGTAGTTTCTACCTCTGGCAAAGTCCTCGAACTAGCACCCTTCTATTCACTGATCTATGCCCCTCAGCGGGAAGAAGAATCCAAACCACTGAATTTAAAAGAACTGGCTGATCGGGAGTCGGGAGCCCAGTTATTGGAATAGTGAAAACCAAATTTGCTGCGATTTGCAAGAAAAAGAGATGCACATCCTGAAATTGTCTTCTGTGGAAGGCATCCGGGTGGCTAAAATTATGGTGAGCAAATAAGCAAGGCTTTTTTGTTCAAAAGATAGAGGGGGGATGCTGAAAGGTGTCCCCCTTTTTGTTTTTAAAAAGATAAGTTTTCCAAAAAAACGCGTTATTCCGGGCTGTAACTATGCAAATATACATAGTTACAGCCCGGAATAACGCGTTTTTTTGAAAAAATGCTTACCCTTCAAGACCAACTTATTCCCCAATTAAAAAATCCTTTACAGTAGTCCACTTTACATTTGCATACCTATCATTATCATTTTTTTGGAGAACAACTCTGCCTTCCATCATATCTCTCATGTATTGCATTCCTTGCCATGCTGGGTAGAGTTCATTTTTTGAGGGCGAAAAAAACCGCGTTAATTTGATGAGGACATTGAGCAGACTAATCCCTCCTGGCTTGAATAATGTATACTTTTCATTTTTGAGTTCAGTAAGCAATCGCACAAAGTCGTTACACGAAAGTTTATCCCCAGCAATGTTTAAATACCTGGGTGTACTGTCGTCAATAGCCACCGCTGCCGTGAATTCGGCAACATTTTGGGTAGTCGTAAATTCCATACTTTGATTGGGATTACCCCAACAAAGAATGCGTTTTTGTTGAAACAAAATCAAAGGCATATCTGTAGTTAACAAATCCATAAATGCGCCGTTGAAGATAGTTGTGGCTTGTATCGGTGCTTTTTCCAGATGCTGGTGGAAGGCTCTTCTTAAATCCAAATTTCTATTTTGACCTTCTTTCAAGTTTGTAAAATCAAGGGAATAATCACTTGGTATAAATCTGGGAACATTAGCCTCAACAGCAGCAGCTAAAAAAACACTTTGAGCATCAATAATCGTTTCGCTTAAACCTGCTAAAGCGGATACCATACAATGTGCTCCAAGGCAATGTTTGGCAATCTCCGATTTATTGTTTGTGTCTACTTGAAAGACTTTGGCTCCTTTTTTTTCTAAGTCTTCGATTTTTTGTTTGCTCGTTTCTAAACGGACAATTGCAACAACTTCTGCGCCATTAGCCAATAACGCATCGACAATTTTACTGCCTAAATTTCCGGTGACACCTGCCACAACTATGTTTTTTTTCATTCTTTTTTAGGTTGAATTTTTTAAAGCCACCTGCTTTCGCTTAGGGGCGATAAAAAAATAAGTGTTCATTTTGCCAGAGGATTAGATAAGTAAACAGTTCACTTCAAGTGCCTTATCTAATCCTTTGGCTCAAGGAAAATGAACACTTATTTTTGCCCCACTACTTATGCTTTGCTTGATTATTTCCGCAGCCAAACATTATCCCCCACATTCGCATCCGGAAAACGGCCATGCGGATCAAAAGTGATCCTTTTGATCTTGCGCTTACCAAAATCCATAACAGCATCAAACGTACGCTTTCCATCAAACCAAACCGATACTGGCCAACTCACTTCGGCCGTAGTTGCATCAATCATTTTGGCGTTGGGCAAGGTTTTAATGGCGGGGCCTTCGGCTTCAAACTCTACCTTGAGCACCACTGGCGAAGGCATCTCCCCGGCTTGATGAACGGTGACCGTTGTTTTGTTTCCAGCTGTTTTTACCTCCTTGATCGATCCTTCCACAGCCTCAGTTGTCCACAACCAATAATACCAGAACCACTCCAGGTTTTGCCCCAATTCATTGTTCATGAAGAAAATATAATCCCAGGGCGAGGGATGTTTGTAAGCCCAGGTTGCCGTGTATTTTTTCATGGCATTGATCACCGCCTCATCGCCCACAATTCCACCCAACATGGAGAGCATCAAGGGCGCTTTTTGGTAGGTTTGAAAGCTGTAACCACTGCCGGCGTCGTTGGCGCTCCACATCATCGGCGCTTCGCTTTCGCTGCCACTCATCCGGCCATAACTCTGGCCCAACCCATCCAGGTTGTAGGGCTTTTTCTGATTGTCGGCGCCAGAGAGGATGTTCATGTATTGGTTGAAGCCCTCGTCCATCCAACCGTAACGGGTTTCATTGGTGCCCAGCATCATTGGCCACCACTGGTGGGCAGTTTCATGATCGGCCGCACCCTGGTTCGAGTTGATGACCATGGGGTATTCCATGCCCGCGCTGGGGCCGTCCTGTAGGGTCAATTGAGGGAAGGGATAGGGTGCCCAAAGCTGGGAATAAAACTCCAGCGCATGGCGGGTAATTTTGCCTGCGCGTTCAAAGAACATGGCTCTTTCGGGCAAATAGAACATATGGATCGGAACCGGGCCTTTTCCGGGAATGTTGGCACGGGTGGCCTTCCAAACGAAGTGCCCGGCGGTTGCCCAAGCAAAATCGTTCACCTTGTCGGCCACAAAATGCCAGGTCAGTTTGTCGCCCGGCGCAGTGGATTGACCGGGGCCTTTTTCTGTCTTGTCCACAATGATCACTTCTTCGTCCGAGTTGAGCACCGTGGCCAAGCGTTGTCTGGCTGATGCCGTCAATACTTCATTGGGGTTTTGCAGCACTCCCGTACCACTGACAATCCAACCAGCGGGTATGGTGATGGATACGTCAAATTTGCCGAAATTGTTGTAAAACTCAGCTGGACCCAGGTAGGGGCTGGTTTCCCAGCCGCGCAGGTCGTCGTATTTGGCCAGGCGGGGGTACCATTGGGTGGGTTGGAAGAGTTTGCTGTCAAATCGTTGGGTCATGCGGTGGCCGCGCCCATTGGGGCCACCGGGCAATTTGGTGTGCCATTCTATTTCCAACTCAGCGGTGGTTCCAGCTTTGACCGGATCGGCCAGGTTGATGGTGGCGATGGTTTGGGTAAGCCCAAAAACACTCAATTTTGTGCCACCTGGGCGACCCATTGAGGACGATGCTTTAAGATCTACGGCCTGCCCCGCTACCTTCAAACTGGTCAAAACCATTCCATCGGTAGCCTCGGCGGGTACGGAGGCGCCGCGCTGGGCTTCGGCGCGAAAGAGGTTGTGATCCAGGCGCAACACGATCGTTTTGAGGTCATCTTTGCTGTTGTTGTGCAGACTGATTTTTTCTGAGCCAGTGATGGTTTGGGTGGCGGTATCGAGGCTGGCCTGGATGGTATAGTCGGCTTCCAATTGCCAGTAGTTGGGGCCGGGTTTGCCTGAAAAGTCGCGGGTGCCCGCTTCAAAGGCTTTGCGGATGGAGTTGGTCATCGGGACGTCGAGCCGGATGGACCTCGTTGTCGTTTCGAGGGTTTTACGGAGGGGTTGTTGCGCTGATACAGTTGTGGTGCTAATCAGCAGGAGCAGAAGGGTAATTTGTTTGAGCATGGTTCGTGTTTGGTTAGGAGATTTGAGGGCTAATTTAAGACAATACACTAGTTTCTTTTGAACATTTTTATCTTTAGACAAGCGTTAAGGTTCCACCCAATCCTCATCAGAAAAATTTATTCCATGCCACACCTCGCCCAAAAAGCATTCCTGTCCATTTTTTTCTGGTCAATGTTTCCAGGTCTCTTTTTTCTTCAATCTTCTACCACATCGGCAATTGCGGCTTCTCCTTCAAGCAAGCCCAATATAATCATTTTCCTGGTTGACGATCTCGGCTATGGAGACCTGGGGTGTTATGGCAATCCAATTGTAAAGACCCCCAATATAGATCGTTTTGCCACCGAGGGTGTTCGTTTAACAGATTGTCATTCAGCTGCGACCGTTTGTTCTCCTTCCAGGGCCGCCCTGTTAACGGGTCGGAATCCGTATAGGAGTGGTTTTTATGACATCCTGGGAAGTTTTAACTGTTATTTACAGCGTCGGGAAATCACCTTGCCGGAAATGCTCAAGCCCGTAGGATATTCGACCTGCTTTGTGGGGAAATGGCATTTGTCCCAAATCAACAACAATGGGAAAAATGCTGGAGAAAACAGCCAACCCTCTCCCGGAGAGCAAGGATTTGATCATTGGTTGGCGACTTCACTCAATGCTTTTGAAGGGCCCCGAAATGTCAAGAAATTGGTCAGAAATGGCGTTCCACTTGGC
>JAIXOO010000027.1 GCA_027486765.1 Saprospiraceae bacterium | reverse complement strand
TTCAATCCTTCTGAAGTTATTTTTTCAAAAGACCGCCGCAAGCAGTTCGAAGCTCGTTTTGGCGAAAAATTTTACCTCTATACCCTCGATGAGTGGGTTTTTACTACGGATTACGCCCGCGAAAAGTTACTCAAACACTTCGAAGTACAAAACCTCAAGGGTTTTGGGGTGGAAGACATGGAGCTTGGGCAGATCGCTGCTGGTGCCGCTTTGCATTACCTGGAAAGCACCGAAAATAAAAACCTCAAACACATCTCAGCCATCACCCGCATCCACCAGGATCGCTACGTGTGGTTGGATCGCTTTACGATTCGGAACCTGGAGTTGCTGTCGAGCCCCCACGAAACTGGGGTATCGCTGCTGAAAATTCTGGATCAAACCGTATCGCCGATGGGGGCGCGTTTGCTCAAAAAATGGATGGTGCTGCCCCTGAAGTCGAAAGTAGCCATTGACTCCCGCCTGGAAATGGTGGCTTATTTTTTGGAAAATGATGAAAATGCCCGGACAGTAGAGCAATACCTGCGGCAAATGGGGGATTTGGAGCGTTTGATTTCAAAAGTACCCCTCGGCAAAGTCAATCCACGCGAGTTGGTACAACTCAAAAAAGCTTTAATGGCCGTGGCCCCTTTGCGCGCGATGCTGACGAGCACAGGCCATGACGAACTGGCAAAAATTGCTGATGGGCTAAATCCATGTCCCGGTTTGGTCGAACGGATTGCCAAGCAGATCGTGGATGAACCTCCCGTCAACCTGAGTAAAGGTGGAGTTATTGCCGATGGATTTTCTACGGAATTGGATGAACTGCGCCACGTCATCACCCACGCCAAAGAACTGCTCCAGGGCATCCAGGAAGCAGAAATCGAACGCAGTGGCATTCCCAGCCTCAAAATTGGCTTCAATAGTGTGTTTGGGTATTACATGGAAGTGACCAACAAATACAAGAACCAAACTCCACCGGAATGGATGCGCAAACAGACTTTGGCCAACGCCGAACGTTTCATCACAGAAGAACTTAAGGCACTGGAAGCCAAAATCCTGGGCGCTGAAGAACGGATTTTAGACCTGGAAGATCGTTTGTTTCAGGAACTGGTGCTAGACCTCAATGACTACATCCAGCCGGTTCAACACAACGCTACGCTGCTGGCTCGACTAGATTGTATCATCTCTTTTGCCAAAGTGGCTACCCGGCATCAGTACTGCCGACCCCAGCTCAGCGAAGGCCTGGAAATCGACATTCGGGAGGGGCGCCACCCAGTGATTGAACAACAATTGCCCCTGGGAGAACTATACGTGCCCAACGACGTATACCTCGACCACGAACACCAACAAATCCTGATGATCACTGGACCCAACATGGCTGGTAAATCGGCCTTGCTGCGCCAAACCGCGCTCATTTGCCTGATGGCACAGATGGGGGCTTATGTGCCAGCCAAGTCGGCACATCTGGGGATTTTGGACAAGGTGTTCACCCGAGTTGGTGCCTCAGACAACATTTCCTCTGGGGAATCAACCTTCATGGTGGAGATGAACGAAACGGCTAGCATCATGAACAACATTTCGGACCGCAGTTTGATTTTGTTGGATGAAATTGGGCGGGGAACGAGTACCTACGATGGCATTTCCATCGCGTGGTCGATTGCAGAATACTTGCACAACAACCCCCTTGCGCGGCCCAAAACGCTTTTTGCCACTCACTACCACGAGTTGAATGAGTTGTCGGAAAAATTTTCCCGCATCAAAAATTACCATGTGGCCACTAAAGAAGTGGGGCAAAAAGTGATTTTTTTGCGGAAATTGACCGCGGGAGGGAGCCAGCATAGTTTTGGCATCCATGTGGCGAAAATGGCGGGTATGCCTAAAATGATCGTGGAACGCGCCAATCATATCCTGGAACAACTGGAGCAAAAATCCATCAACCAGGAGAGCATGCACGCTGACGGCCCCAATGTCGAAAAACCTAAAACCAAACAGATCAATACCGAGGCGCTTCAATTGAGCATCTTTGAAACGGTGGATCCCATGGCGGGTCAAATCAAAGCATTGTTGCAAGAGGTGGACATCAATACGATGACGCCGATTGATTGTATGTTGAAATTGCGGGAATTAAAAGGCATGATCGAGTAGGGGCAACCCTCGCGGTTGCCCTTGGTATGGGCGGGCAACCGCAAGGGTTGCCCCTACCAGGGTTGCCCCAACGAACGAAAAAAAAATTCATGAAAATTGCATTAATTGGCTACGGCAAAATGGGCAAGGCCATCGAACAAATTGCCCAGCAACAAGGACATGAGGTAGTATTGCGCATTGATGTGCACAATACCGCCGACTTTACGCCCGAAAACCTGCGTAAGGCAGACGTAGCCATCGAGTTCACACGACCCGAAACGGCGTTTGAGAACCTCAAAAAGTGCCTCGAAGCGGGTACTCCCGTGGTAGTAGGCACAACGGGCTGGTTGCAGCATCTCGAAGAGGCCAAAACTTGTTGTGCCCAATACAATGGCGCATTGTTCCATTCCTCCAATTACAGCATTGGGGTCAATATCTTTTTTGCCGTCAATCGTTACCTCGCTCAAATGATGAGCGCACAGCCCGAGTACGAAGTAAGGATGGCCGAAACCCACCATACCCAAAAGCTGGATGCGCCCAGTGGTACGGCGATCACCTTGGCGGAGGGGATCATGGAACAAATTGGCCGCAAAAAGCAATGGGTCAATCACAAAGCGGAAGGTGGTGATGAATTGAGCATATTGTCCTACCGCGTTGATCCGGCGCCGGGTACGCACGAGATTTATTACGAATCGGCGATCGATAGCATTGAAATCCGCCATACTGCCCATTCGCGGGAAGGATTTGCCAGCGGTGCGGTGCAGGCGGCGGCTTGGTTGGTAGGTAAAAAAGGAGTTTTCGGCATGACCGATCTTTTGGGCTTCTAACACTCAAACAAGCTCTAAAAAAAGGATGATGAAAAAATTGCGCTGGTTGGGCTTATTGCCTCTCGTATTTGCCTTGTACTTTGGAGGAATCATGCTACATGGGACCTTGACGGATTACCAACCGGAACCCATTTTGCCTGCGGAGGTTAAGGCTCATGCCGAGGAAAAAGTACTGGCAGACAGCGTAATTTCTCTGCTCATCTGGAACCAAGGCTACGCAGGCCTGGGCGCTGAGGCGGACTTCTTTTACCAGGGCGGTGGTTTCTTTACGTCCCGAGGCCGGATGGTGCGCCCGCCCAAACAACTCGTGGATCAGTACTTTGAAGGGACAACGGCAGCGGTCAATACCTATCAAGCCGATTTTTACTTGTTTCAAGAAGTGGATTACGCCTCCCAGCGCAGTTATTACCGGAACCAGTTTACGGCCATGCAGCAAAAAGTCCCAGGCTTTTTTGCGGCTTACTTCCCCAATTACATCGCCCAGCGGGTGCCTGTGCCCGTATTGGAGCCCTGGAATGCCTATGGTGCAGTGAACAGTGGTTTGGCGACCTTTTCCAAGTATGAGCCCGCCGAGGCCCAACGTTTGCAATTGCCGGGCAAATTTGGCTGGCCCAAACGGTTGTTTATGCTGGATCGTTGCCTGGGGTATACACGCTACAAAACCAGTTTTGGCAAAGACCTGATCGTGATCAACATCCACAATGAAGCCTTCGACAAAGGAGGCATCAAAAAGCAGCAAGAGGCTTTTTTATGCGATCTGGCGCTCAAAGAATACAAGAAAGGCAATTATGTCATTGCGGGTGGCGATTGGAATACCTGCCCCCCGTTTTTGTCACCGGATGTGTTCATGAAGGAGAAAAAACCAGAATTTCGGGGGCAGAACATGGACCCTGACTTGTTCCCATCCGACTGGAACTGGATTTATGACCCCACTGTACCTACCAATCGGGACAATGATCGCCCTTATCAGCAGTACAAAACTTATGTAACCTTGATTGACTATTTTCTGGTTTCACCCAATGTGCAGGTGAAAAAAATCAAGGGGATCAATCAAAATTTCAGGTTTTCAGATCATCAGGCGGTGTGGATGGAGGTGGAATTAACCCGGTAAAAACTTTAACTAAAAAATAAAGTAGACTACTTGCAAATGTTGTCCCCCCCCCTTAAAATGCAACATTGTTTAACCCAATAAATCTACCATTATGCTGTTTTTCGATTTGTTGCTAAACCTGTTTGTGGGTACCATGACTACCCAGGCAAAAGGAAAAGGTATAGTCGTTGATGCCATTGAGGGCTTCTAAACTATGCTGAATTGGAACGATACTCATGGATTTGGGTATCGTTCTTGTTATTCAAGTTCGGCAATTTTTTCGAGAAGCCAGTCACGGGAGGAAATGTTTTTTGTAGATTCAACTTCAGTTTTCAATGTTTTTAAAATTTTCGTATCTGTAGGAGGAAGACTGATTAGTTTTTTCGTGAATTTAATCAAATTTTTAAAGTTGGTTTTTCGGGCACTTGGAATTTCTTTGTTCCTATTCAAATAAACTCGAAAACTTTCTAACAAGTTATAAAGTGGGTCTATTTCGTCTACTTCATAATAAGTCATTATTAATGTGGTCTTTGCATTCAGGTTAGTGATGTAGTCATTGTATTCCACTTCTTGGAGAATTTTTATCACATTGGCATATTTTTTTTGGTAAAAATACAATTGAGAGAGATTGAAAGAATAAGTATTTTCTCGGATTTCACTTGGGAGCGTTTTATAATAATCATTAATGAATTTCTCAGTCCATTCATATTCGCGGTTTCGTAATCCAACAACAACAATGTTTCTGAAGGTAGAAGAATCTAAACTTCCTTCAGTCTTGAAGAAATCTTTATCAATGAAGTTTTTATATACATTAAATAGCTCATTTAAAAACTCACTGTTACCTTGATTAATTTGACTTACACAATAATTTTGAGCGATTACATAAAGTCCTTTTTCCTCAGCATTAGGGAAAATATTTGAAGCATCATTCAGTAGGCGTTTGTAAATGTAATAATGTTCTAATTTATGTGGTTCAGTATATAATTTAACGATTTGAGAATAAATAGCAATCAACGGAACACCTTGATATTCATCACGAGATGCGATTTTTAATAATTCATCAATTAAATTGATCCCATATTCATGTTGAGTCAATCTTTTTCGTGAAAGCACTTCACAGAAAATTTTTAATTTCTCACCGATATAAAAATTATCAAGCATGTTTGAAATGACTTCTAAGTTTGTTTTTTCCGTTTTTGTTTCTTCAAAATCACTTATTAGTTGGTCGTAAGAGGACTCAACCAAATATTGGCCCAAATAATAATTTCCATCTCGATGTAGAACTTTGTCTGGAATTTCTTTTACCGTTTTTAGTGTTGAGTTATGCAATTTTTTTAGCTTCTTTTTTCTGATAGCACGGAGTAAATAGGCTTTACCGGTGAAAGTATCCGCCTCAAATTCTTGTTGAATCAAGTACTGCTCAACCAATTTTAACAAATCAGACTGATACTTTCTCAACCTGGCATCGTCATAAGGAAGTTCAGGGACCAACGTGTCCCAGATTTTTTCTTTGGTCCAATTTTTGTTGGTTGGATCATTGATTTCTTCGGCCATCAGCTCAAACAGGGCAAGCACCACCTTGTCTTTGTTGAAATAGGGCGAGCTGATGAACTTGCGGATGCGGTTTTGTTCCAACTTATCAAAATGGGTCAGTATTTGGAATAGTTTAAAAGTTTGCATCCCTTAACATTTGATTTACAGATAAGAATGAATGCTCGATTGTCGCATAAAAATTAATACTGGTACGGTTTTTGGAACCACTGGTTCGAAGGGGCAAAGTAAGGAAACTTTTCTTTTTTTTCCTTTCACATTTTTTAGACAATTCAGTAGTCGTGTCGTATCTTAGCCCCAAAGTATTGTGTCGCGTTTTTTAGCAATGATGTAAATCCATGAAACCATGAATGTATTTCTACCAAAAACTGCATTGTTTACCCTATTTAGGGTATTCTTATTCTTGTTAGTACCCTTGATTTTACCTGCTCAACTCAAACAACTCGATTCTCTGGTCACCCTTCAAGACACGCCTTCTAAAGTGATTTATGAAGGGGTCAGTAGCTCGGGTGTGATTGCCTATCCCAAGCACGGGCAAGCATTCCTGGATGGCTCGATGACCGTAGACGGGGCAAACGGGTCCAAAATCTTCACACTAATTTATCAACCAAATCCTGGATATATCGGTCTGGATACTTTTACCTACTTTGTAAGAACCTGTGTAGCCGGCAATAATTGTTTTAAAGAAGTTACGGTAGCCGTGACGGTCAAACTATCAAAAGTTGATGCGTATCCCGATTTGTACTACATTCCTTCTGCTGCGACACCCGTGAAATTGAATGTTTTAACCAACGATATTTCAAATGTAGGGGGATTGGAGATCGTCAGCGTGTCCACCATCAACAATGGCACATCCAAAATCACCAAAGGTGATCCCAACATTGAATTCCAGGCAAAACCTGGTTTTTTTGGTACGGCAAAACTGATTTATACCGTTTGTGACAAAGTGGGCTCTTGTGATCAAGCGTCCGTGAGTATCTTTGTGGACCGCAACGACCGCTCAAAGCCAGATACGGTCAAAATTTTTACCCTCAAAAACGAAAGTGCACCTGTGCTCATACCAGCAGTGTATGGGGTTACGATAGATCCTCAACATGGCTTTTTTAATGGGGGATTGGATGTTCCAGTGTATACCCCTAATCCAAACTTCAAAGGGCTGGACTACCTGACTTTTGAAGATGGGAATGCAAAGATTGTAGCCGAGATAGAAGTCCTGGATCAGGTGCGCAACAAATTTGCCGTGGATGACCGCGCAGATGTACTACCAGGCAAAAACGTCGAAGTTGACGTACTGCAAAATGACGGGTACGTCTACGGTGCTGGTTGTATTGAATATGCCCAGCCCAAATATGGACAGGTCAGTTACGACAGCCGCAACAAAGGTATTTTTACCTATAAAGCGCCCACTGGTTTCATTGGAGTTGATCAATTTACCTACAAAAGTTATCCCCCTGGATGTGGCGGGGTTGCTGAAGAAGCTACGGTGTATGTATATGTCAGCAACTACGAACCCGCCTATGCCAAATTTTTGATGAGCACGGCAAAGTCCACCCCGCTGGTGATTGCCTACAATGTGCCGATCGAAAATTATACGTTCAACATCGTTGCGCAGGCCAAGCAGGGTAAAGTGGTCTTTTTTCCGGGTAAAGTAGATCAAGTTGTTGCTGGCCGTCGGGTCATTGGGTTCAACCTGTTGTTGTACATCCCCAATGTTGGGTATACCGGCATTGATGCTTTTGAGGTTTCTTATTGTCCTGCCGACAGCAAAGACTGCAAAAATCGGAAGAGCATCAAGGTAGAAGTGGATGTACTCAATGTAGGCGACCCGGTTTTACCACCCTGTGTAGAAGATTGTGTCTGGGCGGGTGATACCAACCAGGATGGCGTTGTAGACCTGAATGACTTGTTGCCATTGGGCTTACACATGGGTGAAGTGGGTGAAGCGCGAAAAAATGTGGATCTGAATGAATGGTATGGCCAACACAGCAACGATTGGAATAACCCCTACGTGACGGGGTATGACCTCAAACACCTCGATACCGATGGCGATAGTCTGATCATGGATCGCGATACGCTCGCCATCAGCAAGTTTTATGGCAACACCCACTCCTTCATCCCTACGCCGATTCCTTTTTACAACTATGAGATTCGGATTGTGTCCAATCAGGAGTTGGAACCGGGTAAACCATTTGAATTTGATTTGGTGATTGGAGACCAAAAAAATCCGGTCGTGGATTTGTATGGGTTTACCTTTGCCTTGCCCTATAATCCTAAGTTGTTCAAACCGAATTCCTTTAGTGTCAGTTTCAAAGAAGACAGTTGGTTGGGCTACAATTCGCCAGTATTGAGCATGACCCGTGACAACAACAAGGGCTTGTTGGAAATGGCTTATACCCGCACCAATAAAGTGCTGGTGAGTGGGTATGGGCGGATTGGGAAAGGTAAAGGGATTGTTGTTGATGTAATTGATGGCTTGAGTGTTCCCGATGGCGATGGTGAAACCGTTATCCGCTTTGAAGGCGGTACCGGCACCGGCATCTCCAGCACTGGTCAAACCTTTGGCATTCGGGTTGCACCTTTTGAATTGAAATTTAAAAAGACGGGGACCAAACCAAGTATTCCTAACCTGGGACGGCCGTTGGAACAAAAGCAGCCTTCGGTTCGATTGTTCCCCAATCCAGCTTCAAATGTGGTGCGTTTGGACCTGCGCAATGGCGCGAGCTTGCAACGGCTACAAATATTCAATGCCCTGGGGCAGATGGTACACAATAGCCTGGGTAATGGCAATCCTTATGCAGAAATTGGCGTAAGCCACTGGATCGAAGGAATGTACGTAGCCAAGGTGTTTACCGACAAAGGAGTATACAGCGAGAAGTTCGAGGTTTTAAAATAAACCAGTGAATAATTTATTTTTTCTCGCATGTGTAATAATCGTAGCTTCGGCTACGTTTCTCCTTCATTAAGCTTATTATTCGTGGAATTATAATCATTGCTAGTGAGAGCCGTGCAGTCTGATGCGCGGCTTTTTTTATTTACAACCATTTCTTCATTCGAAGTGTTAGCAATAAAAATTGTAATAAAAATGTCATTGACATTTGTTTTCTCCAAAAGAAAGTTAAATATTTGTACAAAGTTGATTTGAAAACGATGTAGTGTGGAGTGCCAATGAGGTGAGACAAACTTTTCAACCCTTCAACTTTTCAACCTATCTGGATATGTTCATGGGATTATAATTATCGTACGGCCATGTCAATTGCGACATGGCCCTTTGGTCTAACAGCTTTTATAACTTGTTCTTCTCAATCATATCATTCAGCTCATCCCGATAATTTTTTCCGATCGGCAAATGTTTAGCCTGGTTCTTTTCCATTACTTCCACCATATTGCCCACAATGGCATTGATCTTATCGATGTTGATGATGTAGGAACGATGGATGCGTTTGAAACGTACGGAAGGCAGTTTGTCCTCCAGACTCTTCATGGTTTGTAAGGTGATCACCCGTTGGTTTTCCATCCGAATGATGACGTAGTCTTTTAAGCCTTCGATGTAAATGATATCGTGGTAATTGACCTTGATCAGTTTTTTGTCGGCTTTGACAAAGATGTAGTCGGGATGATCAGTGCCTTCAGCAGCATTAGAACTGCCCGCTCCCGGTTCGTTGCGCTGGAGTTTGATTTGTTCAACGGCCTTATTGACGGCTTTAATGAAGCGCTCCAGCGAGATGGGCTTGAGCAAGTAATCCAGTGCATTCAACTCAAAGCCCTCCAATGCATAATTGGGATAGGCCGTGGTAAAAATGACCAAAGGTGGCCGGGTAAGGGTTTTTAAAAAATCAATCCCGGTCAGTTGAGGCATTTGAATGTCCAGGAACATCAAGTCAATGTCTTGATTTTTAAGGACTTCGTTGGCCTCCAGGGCATTGTTGCATTTTTGGACCAGACTCAGCTCAGGAAACTTTTCTACATAAGTTTCTAACACATCTTGAGCCAACGGTTCGTCATCTACGATGATTACTTTGATCATGACCTTATTGGGTTATTCGTCTAATTCAATCATCAAATCGACAATGTACGTTTTAGGGTTATTGTCGATTTTTAGTTCGTAATGGTTGGGATACATGAGGTTAAGTCTGCGGTGAACGTTGACCAAACCAATCCCGCCACTACGTCGGTTAGGATCTGCAATGGGTACTTTTTCGGGTTTGCTGTTTTCAATCGAAAAATACACCGTTTGTTGATCCGCCTGTAGGAGCACGTTTACAAATCCTCCGTTGGTAATATAGCTATTTAATCCGTGTTTGAAGCTATTTTCCAAAAAAGGGATAAACAGCAGTGGTGCGATCTTTTGTTCGCTGATCTGACCCTCTACGGTGAAGCTGATGTTCACACTGTTGCCTTGCCGCAATTTTTCCAAATCGAGGTAATTTTGCAGATATGCCACTTCTTTGCTCAAAAGTACACGCTTTTCGTTGCAATCATAGAGCATGTAGCGCATCATTTCCGAAAGTTTGATGACAATTTCGGGTGCCAGATCGGATTTTTTGAGGGTCAGCGCGTATAAGTTGTTGAGGGTGTTGAATAAAAAATGCGGATTGATCTGCGATTTTAAAAAACGCAATTCAGATTGCATGGTTTCAGTTTCCAGTACTTGTTTTTCGCGGAGGTAATAAAACCAATCGGTGACAATTTTGAATATCGTTGACCCGGTTGCGAACAAAAAGTGAAACAGAAAAAAGGCCAATTGGGTTTGTTGAATTCTTTCCTGTTCGACGGGGTACTGGGCGAATTTGAAGTAAAAAATCAAGGTCTTAATGGGAGTCAGTACCAATACGACCAAAACCAGCAACAAGGCATAGGTCAAAAATCGGTTTTGCGTGAGGTAATTTGGAATCAGGTACAATAAATTGATGTACACAATCAACACTGAAAAAAAAATCGTGATCAACTCATTGGTGATGGTAAAAAAGAACCCATGCTGCGTACCTTCCACGATGGTGAGGATCAACAATACGATGGCCCAAAAAAGCATATGGTATGCTCCTCGGGCAGAAAAAATAAGATCGGTGATTCTTTCACCTGATTTTAAAGGGTTTCTGATAACCGTTTCCATAGTTGAATTGTTGGCGAGGCCCGTTAGGATCAAGCGTCACCAAATTATCGGATAAACTAATCAACAAAATAGTACTTTTGTACCGAAAAAAGTAGTACTGCATGAAAGCTTATATTTTTCCTGGACAAGGTTCCCAATTTGTGGGAATGGGAAAAGACTTATACGAGAGCGACGCGAGCGCAAAACATCTTTTTGATCAAGCGAATGAAATCCTCGGCTTTTCGCTCACGGATGTAATGTTTGAAGGGACTGAGGAAGACCTCAAACAAACCAAAATTACCCAACCTGCCATCTTTTTACACTCCATTGTCAAAGCACATTTGGCTGGGGATACTTTTCAGCCCGATGCAGTGGCCGGACATTCTCTGGGCGAGTTTTCCGCATTGGTAGCAGCCAAGGCATTGTCGTTTGAAGCAGCTCTGACGCTGGTGTACAAGCGCGCTATGGCCATGCAAAAGGCTTGCGAAATCCAGCCAAGTACCATGGCTGCCGTGCTGGGTTTGTCCGACGAAAAAGTTGAAGCAATTTGTGCTTCCATCAACGATGACTTGGTCGTACCTGCAAATTACAATTGCCCAGGTCAGTTGGTGATTTCTGGCACCATTTCCGGCGTAGAAAAAGCAGTAAATTTGTGCAAAGAAGCGGGAGCACTCAAAGCAATTTTGTTGCCAGTTGGGGGTGCATTCCACTCTCCTCTGATGCAACCTGCTCAGGAAGAATTGGCTGCAGCAATCCACGCAACCGTGTTCGCCGCACCACTTTGCCCCATTTACCAAAACGTAAATGCTCAGGCAGAAACAGACCCCGAACAGATCAAAGCAAAGTTGATTGAACAATTGACAGCTCCGGTGCGCTGGACTCAAACCATGCAGAACATGATCCAAGCAGGTGTGACGGAGTTTGTAGAGGTGGGTGGTACTGGCAAAGTATTGCAAGGCTTAGTGAAAAAAATTGATCGTGCTTTTCCAACAAGTGCGTTATAACCCGCGGTATCGTGGGCAACCATAACCCCTATGAAGGCGCTGAAAGCTGGTAAAATTCTGTTAGCGGAACCCTTTATGTTGGATCCAAACTTCAAAAGGGCCGCTGTATTGCTCTGCGATCATGGTGATGATGGCAGCATTGGCTTTGTCATCAATCGCCCCTTGGATCATCGCATCAATACCATCCTGGAAGATTTTCCCGAATTTGATGCTGAAGTTTTTTTTGGTGGTCCGGTAGAATCCGAAACTACGCTTCATTACCTACACAATGTAGGCGACCTTTTGGAAGGAAGCATCAAGGTTTCCAATGGGGTGTACTGGGGCGGGGATTTTGAAAAACTCAAATTCCTGATCTCTTCTGACCTGATTGAACCCAGTAACATTCGCTTCTTTTTGGGCTACACTGGCTGGGGCGAGGGACAACTGCAGGAAGAAATGACCACTGGTTCCTGGGTGATTGCCGATACCGATGCCAATTATTTGTTCAAAATGGATCCTACTGAATTGTGGCAGGAGATCATGAAAAACAAAGGAAGAACCTATACGGTCATTGCACAAATGCCGGATTCGGCGAATTGGAATTGAGTTAGTTGAGGAAGGTTGAGAAAGGTTTAGGCTACCGCAGTGACACGGACAAGGTCTTGTCAAAATCGCTGCGGTAGCCTAAACCTCCCTCAACCTTCTCAACCTTCTCAACCTCCCTAAACTTTCACCTTTAAAATAAAGCCCACCTTAAAAACATTTTCAATGCTGATGCGTGAATCGTGGCGCAGCATTTTCCGCAGGCGAGAAATGAATACATCGAAACTGCGGCCTAAAAAATAATCTTTTTCACCATAAATTCTTTCTACCGCATCGTCGCGGCGCAAGATGTTGTTTTGATGCAGACAGAGGAGGCGCAACACCTCGTTTTCCTTCTCAGTGATGCGTTCTACCTGCTCACCGTACACCAGTTCCTGACGCTTGTAGTCAAAAAAATAATCCCCAATCTGGAATTGCACCGGCAATTCGGTACTGATTTGTTGTTGGTTTCGACGCAGGATGACGGCTATTTTGCACAACAATTCTTCCTCGTCAAAGGGTTTGCTGATGTAATCTTCAGCGCCCAAGGCATATCCTTTCAGGCGGTCTTCTTTCAAAACGCGGGCGGTAAGAAAAAGGAAGGGAATTTGCTCGTTTTCCAGGCGGATTTGTTTGGCGACCTGAAAACCATCGGTATCGCCCAACATCACATCCAAAATACAGAGGTCAAAGCTATTTTTTTTGAAATGGTCGAGTCCATTTTCACCATTCCGTGCCAGCTTTACCGTATGGCCTTCCGACTCCAGCAATTCCATCAGTAAAAAACCCAGATTCAGGTCGTCTTCAACCAACAGAATATTTCCTTTGACGGCCATATGTCATTTGTTTTTAGTCCCTTTTATTTGGTAGGGAAACTCATGGAAAAACAAGTGCCCTGCTTTTGGGTACTATCTACTGCTATAACTCCCTTGTGCAGATCAACAATTTTTTTGACGTAAGCAAGGCCCAGGCCAAAACCACTAAAACGTTTGGCAGTGGCTTCATCTCCACGATTGAAATCTTTAAAAATGCTGGACAAATCACTTTCACAGATCCCCAAACCGTTGTCGCGAATGGCCACCTGGATTTGCTCGTTTTTGCCAGCTTCCAAGGCTATTTGAATATTGGGTTTCACTTCGCAGTATTTCAAGGCATTGTCGATAAGATTGCGAAAGGCATTGCGCAGGTGCAGCGCATCACCCGACATGGGGGGCAGGGCGCCTTTTACTTCCAGTTCTACTACTGCTTCTTTTTCGCGGATCAGCGGTGTCAGGTCTTCAATGACTTCACGGATTAAGAGTTCTAAATCCAGACTATGCCGTTGTAAGGGGTTTTTGTTGAACTCCAAACTGGCCATTTGTAAAAAACGCTCAATTTGGTGGATCAATTGATTGCTTTCTTTGCCAATGACTTGTAAGACCTGATCGTCTTTGAGCTCCGGCTTTTTACGGGCCAACAGACCAGCAGCTAACTTGATATTGGTCAGCGGGGTTTTAAATTCATGCGCCATGTGGTTGAAAAAATCGATGTTTTGATCGGACAGTCGCTTTTGTTTCAGCAAATAATAACTGGCTGCAAAAAATACCAGCAAGATGGCACTCAGGATCAGGATGGAACTGCCGATCATCACATTCATTTGCCCGAGCAAATAACTTTGTTTGGTAGGGAAACTCAGCTCCAATCGGCGCGTATCATCTACAACCAGAGGATCCAGGGCACAAGAATAAGCTTTGGCCGTGTTGTCATTTTTTTGACCAGGATTCACTACATTTACATTATAGGGCAGGTTGATGTCGTAAAAAGCCAGGGAACGATCCAGGTTTTTGCGCAATTGTGCATCGCTGAGAATCATACTTTCGGAAACAGCATCCGCACAACAGCCTTCCTTACTGTTGGCGCAGGTCATGCCTACGGTACTTTTTAGCGGTTCCTCGGCGGTAGTTTGTACCGCGTTGCAAAGGGCCATATCTACGCGATGTTCAAATTGTTCGTCCAGCAATACCCGGGAATAATTCATCCAACGCACCTGGATGGCAATTAAACCCAGTAGCGCCAGACAAGAAGCAGCAATGACTATTTTTATTCGATTCGTTCGCATAGGCTTAAAACATGTAATCTGCTACAAAAAAACAGCAAAAAAACTACAGTCAGGCTATTTTAACAGGCGCTTAACAAGTGAATAACAGGCATAAAACACTTCGATCGATCCTGGCAACTTACTTTTGCACTGTTCAAAGCGAACAATACCGGCAACCCAGCGGATCTGGGTGAATCATTTTTTAACCAAATCTCATGCGTTACTCATTTTTAATCCTCTTCGCGCTGATGTTCATGGGTATGAATGCCCTCAATGCTCAAACTTGCTGCGACAAAGCTAAAGCAAGCACTGCTTCTACGGCCAGTGTTTCTGAAAAGAAAAGCGGCTGCGATATGGCACAGGCAAGCAGCAAAACTGCATCTGCCAATAAGTGTAGCGAGGCTTCCACTGCTTCAGCTCAAACAGCTTCTAGCCTTGCTGTTTTTGTAAGTGGCATTACCAATTTTAATAAGCCTGCCACCAAGTCTTGTGACCCAAGTGCCTGTGACCAGAGCAAGTGCGACTTGAGCAAGTGCGACCCAGCCAATTGTGATCCTAGCAAATGTCCAAAAACAGGCGCTATGAAAGCTTCTACCACTAAAGCTGCCGCTAAGACTACAAAAGCCACTGCGGCGTTGTAGTGGTGTTAAAAGTTCCAGGGTTCCAAAGTTCCAGGGTTCCAGGGTTCCAAAGTTCCAAGGTTCCAAGGTTTGTGGGTTTTTACAATTATTTTGGCTGTATCCCAGCAGAATTGTACTTTTGCCCCGAACCCAGGAACCCAAGAACCTTGGAGCCCTGGAACTTTGGAACTTTGGAACTTTAAGTACATGTTACCTGAACAACACGCCATTCGCGAAAGCAATTTTCAACTACCGGGCCAAACCGCATTTTACCGGGGCAAGGTACGTGATGTATATACCCTCGCTGATCAATTGTTGATGATCGCCTCCGATCGTATCTCCGCTTTTGATTACGTCCTCCCGCGACCTATTCCCTACAAAGGGCAGGTGTTGAACCAAATTGCTGCCCATTTTTTAAAAGCCACCGAAGACATTGTGCCCAATTGGTTGATTGCTACCCCCGATCCAAATGTAGCAGTGGGTTATGCCTGTGAACCTTTTCGGGTCGAAATGGTGATCCGGGCGTATTTGGTTGGACATTCAGCACGGGTTTATGCCAGCGGCGAACGGAGCCTGTGCGGGGTATCCCTGCCGGAGGGCCTGCATGAAAATGACCGCTTTCCTCAGCCCATCATCACCCCCGCAACCAAAGCCGATGAGGGTCACGATGAAGACATCAGCCGCGAAGACATCATCGCCAAAGGCATTGTGAGTGAAGAAGACTACCTCCAGTTAGAAGCCTACACCCGTGCACTCTTCCAAAGGGGCACCGAAATGGCCGCCAAACAAGGCCTGATCCTGGTGGATACCAAATATGAATTTGGCAAAAAGGATGGCAAAATTTACGTCATCGACGAAATCCACACCCCCGATAGCTCCCGCTATTTTTACCTGGATGGTTACGCCGAACGACAGGCCAAAGGTGAACGCCAAAAACAGCTCTCCAAAGAATTTGTCCGCGAATGGCTGATTGAAAATGGCTTTCAAGGCAAAGAAGGGCAAAGCATTCCCGCTATGTCCGATGAGTTTGTCTGGGAAATTTCGAATCGCTACATCGAGTTGTATGAGCGGATTACGGGGACGGCCTTTGTGAAGGCGGATACGGATGATATTCAGGGGCGGATTGAGCGGAATGTTTTGAATTGGCTGGGTTGATGACAGATTTCGGGTTTTGGATCCGAAACCCGAAATCAGCCATCCGAAATCATCTCCCATCCACATACTCCTGTAAATAACTGTACCTTGGCGTTAGCTTACCTCCCTCAGCAATCGTCGCCCGCTCCAATACCTCACTTTTTTCCTTCAACAACTCTGGCAAGATCCGATAAATAAACATCGATCCAAAAGCCGTGGAAGCATCCCGAGGCAACTCATTTGGCAAGTTGTCGATGCTCATGATGTCGATGCAGTGCTCCTGGTAGGGCGTACATTCCGCTTCCGTAAAAGGATCGTAACCAAAAACGGGCTCGGCAATGGTTGAGGCTTTTAGGGTAGCTGGGATTGAGGAAATCGGCGCAAGATCGCAGGTCACATCCGCAATCACCCGGATGCGAAAGTCTGGCCTGCGCATTTCTTCTTTAGTGAAAAATGCAGGTGCCCGATTGTTCCAAAAAATCCCATTGATCATCACATCCGCCGTTTGGAAATAGGGCTCAAAAATGCTGCGGTACTCCTCGGGATGGCTATGAAAACGGGGTTTGTCAAAATGATGCCGATCCTTTCGCCCGGCATAATCTTCCGAATGCAGGATGGTGAACACGGGTTCCTTAAACTCCTCCATCAAAAACTCGATGGGATCCACTTCCCGGATGCCCATATCGCGCAAAACGACCGCTGCTCCAATGCCTACCCGACCACTGCCAGTCAGCACAATTTTGATCACTGGCCAGGGAGTGCGTTTGTAAATGTCAATGGCTTCGGCGTAATCTTTGCAGTCTTTCATGCGCTTGAGCGAGAACTTACCCGTACGTTGGGCATAAGTCCACAAAGCATTGTGGGCACCGACCATCCCTGCAAATTTGCCAAAAGCAATCAGGCGCTGCCCTTGTTCATCGGTCAACACTTCGTAGTCGATCAGGCGGATGTTTTTGGCCAAAACGGCTTGCAACAATTTTCGATTGTAAGTTTGCTCCTTGATGGTGTGGGAGAAAAAAAAGTAGGTCTTTTCAGGTATTAACAGGTCGACAGGCACTTCTTTAACACCCATCAACACATCGCAGGAATGCAGGTCTTCGACCAATTCGATACCCGCATGCAGGTATTCGTCATCGGCAAAACAACGACCCTCAGAGGGCTGAGCAAGGATGGTTACCGGGAACTCCTTCTGTGCCAACGCACAATGACTCGGATTCAGTGGAACCCGTGCGTCTGGTGGCACTTTACCTTCCCGGATGATGCCAATTTTTAACATAAACTATTTCTGGTTAGGGTATATATCCTGCAATATTACATCAAAAAAGGGTTACTCGTCTCCTTTGGGCAGAACGAATCAGGGCATAAATGTAATTTCGATGTTTGGAGTTTTTAACATTTTTGAAGAAGCATAACCCATTAAATTCACAACTGCTATGTGTCGGATCCTTACCTTATTGTTCGTCTTGATCGCTGGCCTTACAACTTTTGCCCAAACGGCTGAAGATCAAATCAATGTTTACCTGAATTGTCCAGGCTGTGACCTCAACTACGTCAAGAATGAAATCAATTTTGTCAATTACGCCAATGATCCTCTGCGCGCCCAGGTCCATATTTTGGTCAGCAGCCAAACTACCGGAGGAAGTGGCGCCGTGCACCAGTTGGAATTTTTGGGAAAAGAGGGCTTTGACGGGGACAAATTCACATTGAAATTTCAGGCAGAACCCACCATGACCGACCTGGAAAAACAGCAGGGTTTGGTGCGTACCCTCAAACTGGGATTGGTTCCCTTTGTTGCCCAAACTCCTATGGCCCCAACTTTAAATTTTGCAGTAAAAAAAGCCGAAGCACCCAAAAAAATAACCCCAGTTGGCAAAAGCAAAAAACTGATGGACTCCTGGCTTTTTGAGACCTATGCCAATTTCAACTTGGACAAAGAATCCCTGCGCAGCACTTTTGATTTGCGTTATGGCCTTTATGCCGAGCACCTTAGCCCGGAATGGCGGATCCGTATTGAACCTAGTTTTTATTTTCAGGAACGGGTAGTGCGTACTGACGAAGAAGAAATCCGTTCCTATCGCCGACAAAATGGCTACAATGGGAAGATCGTGAAAAGTTTAGGCAAACATTGGTCAGTGGGCATTTTTAACAACATTTATTCCAATACCTATAATAATGTAAAACTGGGCATGTGGATTGCGCCAGCGGTAGAGTATAGCTTTTTGCCCTATTCAGAAGTAGTCACCCGTGAGTTTACGGTAGCCTACCACATTGGCCGTTTGTCTAATCGGTATTTTGAAGAGACCATTTTCCTCAAGATGGAAGATAAAATTTACAGCCACTTTATGGATGTCAATCTGCGCTTGCGTCGGGAATGGGGCGATGTCAACATGGTTATGCAAGGCAGCTGTTTTTTGAATGATTGGTCGCGCAATCACTTGTCGGTCAACGGCAGGGTAGGGGTGCGGGTGTTTAAAGGCATGACCTTAAACATGGGCGGCACCTTCCGCATCGTGAATGATCAAATCACCTTACCCCGTGGAAATACTACTTTAGAAGACATTTTATTGGGCCAAAAACAATTGGCGACTGCCTACAATTCCAATGTCAACTTTGGGGTGCGCTACACTTTTGGAGCGCTGTACAACAACGTGGTCAATACCCGCTTATAGCGGCGTTTAAATTATTTTTAAATTTTTTTTTCGCGTATAAGTGACTTTTTAATAGTACCCCGTCTGAAAGAGTATAAAGCACGAAGAAACGACCAACTGCTGACAAATATCCCAAGAACTGAAAGCCTCCAATAGGCAACTTTGCATAATCCCATGCTTTAATCTCCGCTACTGAGCTGGAGAACATTACTATGAGAAAACACACAACGTGGTCTTTATGACCACATTACCATTGCGTGATCGCCCTAGTTGGAGATCACGCAATTTTTTATTGGCGACTACTGGAACTTTTAATACCTTTGGCGGGTTATTGTGCTGAATTGAGTTCGGTCACTGAGCATAGTCGAAGTGTCGAACCCAATCCAATGATCTTTGAAAATGGGGGCGTAATGGTATCGACAGGATTGTCGACTGATTTGTAAGCATGCCGGAGAATGATGGTTTACTCCGTATAAAAAATAATCATTAAACCATAAATGGCGAATCTAACTACGCCATGGCTGCCTAATTCTAGGAATTAGAAAGTCATTGTACGACGGTGCACGGCTCCACGGAGCTTCGGCCTTTGCCTAACCGGCCCGCACCCGTACATCAACCAACGCTAGGCTGGAACAATGATGCGGCCCGCGTCATTGTTTAAGATTACGGGCTGGGTACAAGACTGGTGCGTTGCTGGACCTACCCTTGTACTGAGACCAAAATAAGCAACTAAGCATGTAGAAGGCTAATGAGTGCTTTCTCTGGACGCGAGTTCGACTCTCGCCGCCTCCACTAAAGCGCTGAAAATCAATATTTTTAAAGATTTTCAGCGCTTCTTTTTTGTCCCACCAAATTTGGGGTTATTCAACTGATTATTTCTTCTTCTTTGGCTTTGGCATCGGCAACTCTTTCACTGAAATCCTAACCAATTCGCTTAACCATCCCCTATCTTCCACCTTCTCTTCAATCAAAAAACTCGGCTTCGCACCCGGATATGGAGAAGCCTCCACCACATCGCCTATAAAAGCGCGTCCCGCCTGGGTAGGCTTAATGAACAACTTGTCGTCACAAATCAAAGCGAACATTTTCTCTCCAGAATACAGCGCGTATTCTCCAAACATCTTTTTGGCGCTGATTTCCCCAGCATTTTCGATTTGATCTACAATGAAGTCAACGAATGTTTGATCGGAGGCCATGGTGTTGTTTTTGGTTTATTCTGAACCTGTTCCTAAAAAAGTTTAACTTGGAGGAATGGAAGCTCTACTGCTCCCTTGTCCCATGCAATGATCCAACTTTTTCCTGCTTTTCCAATTGACAAATCTAAATAAACTGGCGATGATTAAGAAAGGTTTATTGATGATGGTACTGATCGCTGCGGTTGTTGGGCAGCTAAAAGCAGCTTATATCCTGCTGCCAATGGACCCCGACAAGCAGAAAGATCACCTGAAGGCTTATGGAGTTACCTATTGGGTATTGAAAAACGGGGTGGAAGCCTGGTGGCTACTGAATTACCGGGGTGGGAGTTTTGCCTTTGAATACAATAAACTTTTTGAAAAAGAATGTATGACCAGAGGGGTGTCCTACGAAGTCGTCCCCGATGCCCAATTCAAAAATATACTCGATCAAATCGCCAATCCAGAGGTGAACATGGAAGCCATGAAACTGGAAAAGGCACCCAAAATTGCGGTATACACCCCAGAAGTGGACGGAAAAGGCAAAGCCATACAACCCTGGGAAGATGCGGTCACCCTCGTGCTCACCTATGCTGAAATTCCCTTTGATATGTTGTACGATCGGGAAGTGCTCCAGGATAAACTGCCTCAATACGACTGGCTTCACCTGCACCACGAAGATTTCACCGGGCAGCTTGGCCGCAATACTCGCGGGTATCGAAACGCTTCCTGGTATGAAGAATACAAGACAAGATCGGAAGATTTGGCCTATAGCCTGGGGTATAAAAAAGTATCCCATTCCAAACTGGCCGTAGTCAAAAAAATCCGGGAATGGGTAGCAGGTGGCGGTTTTATGTTTGCAATGTGTTCGGCCACCGAAACTTACGACATAGCGCTAGCAGCAGATGGGATAGATATTTGTGATGCAATTTTTGACGGAGATCCTATCGACCCCAATGCGCAGTCAAAACTGGATTTTAATAAAACCTTTGCCTTTAAAAATTTTATCCTGGCAGATGGCCCCTCTGGGCACAACTTTTCTACCATTGATGTTGGTCGTGGATGGTCGCGAAACGTATCACCCCAACAGGATTATTTCACCCTCTTTGATTTTTCAGCCAAATGGGATCCCGTTCCTTCCATCCTTACCCAGTGCCATACCCGAACAATCAAGGGCTTTATCGGGCAAACCACCGCTTTTAGAAAACAATACCTGAAAACCAATGTCTTGATTTTGGGTGAAAACAAAGCGCAAAACGAGGCTCGGTACATCCACGGCATTTTTGGTAAAGGCTTCTGGACCTTTTACGGGGGGCATGATCCCGAAGATTACCTGCACAGAGTCGAAGACCCGGACACCGACCTGAGTCTACATCCCGATTCTCCTGGCTATCGCTTGATTTTGAACAATATCCTTTTCCCTGCCGCCAGGAAAAAAGAACGGAAAACCTGATTAATCCCAAACATACCGCTCATCATACTCTACTTTGTACTTTTTTAAAAAAGCCTGGTATTCCGTTTGGAAGTCTTTCTTGCGGTGGTGTTCGTGTTGATTGGCAATGTACCTAATCACAATGTCTACTTGTTTGGGATTTACCGAAAAGGCCCCGTATCCATCCTGCCAGTAAAAGCTTTTTAGCGATTCATGCCTTGTTTTGAACCACTTCGAAGAGTTTGCTTTTACCTTTTCTACCAAGTCCATCAGCGCTATCTTTTTGGATAAGAGGCACAGTATATGCACATGATCGGTATAACCTCCCACGATGATGGATTGACAGCCCAGCTCATTGCAAGTCCCACCCAGATAGCTGTGCAGCTCCTGCTCATAGGGCGGGTAGATCAGCTGCTGGCGGTATTTGGTGCTGAACACGATGTGGATGTAGTTTTTGACGAGAGATTGTCCCATGGCTTCTGAGTCTGATGGGCTGCACCCATCGTTAAGTGATTACATGCCGCTACCGATGGGCTGCACCCATCGTTACGAGATATCGCCCCTTCAGGGCTATCATAAAGCCCTGAAGGGGCGATATCTCTCTGGATAGGGCATAGCCCTATTGAATTGGATAGAGCTATGCTCTATTGAATCAAAATGGCATAGCCCAATTGCAAATATAGAATCCATCCTCTATCTTTTTTTCTTACCTTTGCCCCCAATTCCTAAAAAATCCCCTCCCGTGGGGACAAAATCACCCCAACTAACGTTAATACCCGAACAACGCTACGCATATGGAATACAAACCACGCGAAATCGAAAAAAAGTGGAAAGCCTACTGGGATGAGCACAAGGTCTACAAAGTAAGCCACCAGAGCGATCGCCCGAAGTTTTACGTTTTGGACATGTTCCCTTACCCATCGGGAGCCGGATTGCACGTGGGGCACCCCCTCGGCTACATTGCTTCAGACATTTATGCGCGGTACAAGCGGCTGAAAGGCTTCAACGTATTGCACCCCATGGGTTACGACGCCTTTGGTTTGCCAGCGGAGCAGTACGCCATTACAACGGGAGTACACCCAGCCAAATCCACCGCCGCCAACATCGCCCGTTACCGCGAGCAGTTGGACAATTTGGGCTTCAGCTTCGATTGGGATCGCGAAGTGCGCACCTGCGAGCCTTCCTATTACAAATGGACGCAGTGGATTTTTGCAGAGTTGTTCAATCACTACTACGATAAAGCCCTGAACAAGGCGATGCCCATCGAAACCCTGGTGGCGCGTTTTGAAGAAGAAGGCAATACTCAAGTCAACGCCGCAAACTCCCAGGACAAAACCGTCAGTGCCGCCGAGTGGCAGGGCATGAGCAAAAAAGAGCAGGCGGATGTATTGATGAACTACCGCTTGGCCTATAAAAAAGCTTCTTACGTCAACTGGTGTGAAGCCTTGGGCACCGTATTGGCCAACGACGAGGTAAAAGACGGCGTATCCGAACGTGGCGGTCACCCCGTGGAACGCCGGGCCATGATGCAATGGTCTTTGCGCATCACCGCCTATGCCGACCGTTTGTTGTACGATTTGGACAACATCGACTGGTCGGATGCCATGAAGCGCATGCAAGGCAACTGGATCGGTCGTTCGGTAGGTGCACAAATGTTCTTCCCCATTGCGGGCTCGGAGCAAAAAATCGAAATTTTTACCACGCGCCCAGATACCATTTTTGGTGCGACTTATATGGTGTTGGCTCCCGAGCACGATTTGGTGCCCGAGTTGACCACCCCTGATCAAAAGGAAAAAGTTGACACTTACCTGAGCTATGCCAAAGCCCGCTCTGAACGCGAGCGCATGGCCGATGTGAAGGAAGTAACCGGGGCCTTTTTGGGCTCTTACGCCATCAATCCATTTACCGAAGAACAAATTCCAATCTGGATAGGCGAATACGTGTTAAAAGATTACGGTACCGGGGCCATCATGGCCGTACCCAGCGACGACGACCGCGACGATGCTTTTGCCCGCAAGTTTGGCTTAAAAATCATCGACGTAGTCGACAAGTCCAATTACCCCGGCTCCACCCGCCACGACAAAGAGGGCATCATCATCAATTCCGGTTTTTTGAATGGCATGGAAGTGCCTGCGGCCATTGATGAGATGTTGAACCGCATCGAAAGTATGGGCTTGGGCAAACGCCAGGTCAATTACAAATTGCGCGATGCCTTGTTCAGTCGCCAACGTTACTGGGGCGAACCTTTCCCCGTGACTTATGATGCCGATGGCATTGCTCAGGCGATGGCTCCAGCGGATTTGCCACTGGAGTTGCCCGATATGGACGATTTTAAACCCAGTACGGGTGGCCAGGCTCCTTTGGCGCGGGCAACGGATTGGGTGAATTTGCCCAATGGCATGACGCGGGAAACCGATACCATGCCCGGTTCTGCGGGTTCGTCCTGGTATTTCCTGCGCTACATGGATCCGCAGAATGACCAGGAATTCGCCAGTCAAGATGCAGTGAATTATTGGCGGGAGGTTGACTTGTACATTGGGGGTACCGAACACGCGGTAGGCCACTTGATGTATTCCCGGATGTGGCACAAGTTTTTGTACGACAAGGGATTGGTGCCTACGGTTGAACCTTTCAAGAAGTTGATCAACCAGGGCATGATCCAGGGGGTCGTGGAAAACCTGTACATGCAAAAGGATAAGGTGAATGGGGTGAACCGCTTCATTTGTGCCTCCTTATTGGCTGAAGAGGAAGCCAAGGGCCACAAGTTCACCAAGTTGCCGGTACTAGTGGATTATGTGACTGACTACGGCTTACCTGCATCTCACTTGAACGAAGCAGGGGTAAAACAATTCATCGCCTGGCGTCCGGATTATGCTGCTGCCATCTTTGAAGGAACGGATGCCATTTTCCAAAACGGAGTGGTTACGGCTAAAGCAGGCAAAACCGGTGCTTTCCAGTTGATGACCCAATCGGAGGTCGGCAAAATGTCGAAGTCACTGTACAACGTGATCAATCCCGACGATGTCGTCGAGCAATACGGTGCCGACTGCTTCCGCATGTACGAGATGTTCCTGGGGCCAATCGAACAGGCCAAACCCTGGGATACCAAAGGCATCAGCGGGGTGTACAACTTCTTGCGCAAATTCTGGGGTTTGTTTTTTGACAAACTGGGCAACTGGTCAGTTTCGGATGCCGAACCTACCCGCGAGGAATGGAAAATCCTGCACACCGCCATCAAACGGATCACCGATGATGTGGAGCGTTATTCCTTCAATACTTGCGTGAGTACCTTCATGATTGCCACCAACGACTTGCAAAAAGCAGGCTGCAACAAAGTGGCGATTTTGGAAGAATTGGTGCAATTGATTGCCCCCTTTGCGCCGCATTTAGCGGAGGAATTGTGGCAGGGCTTGGGCAAATCCGGCTCGGTACACCACGCCAATTTCCCGATTTTGAATGAGGCTTATTTGGTGGAGGATACCATCGAATACCCCGTGCAAATCAATGGCAAATTGCGCATGACGGCTGCTTTTGCTGCGGATACACCTCCACAGGTGTTGGAAAAAGCCATTCTGGAGCTGGAAGCGGTGCAAAAATGGACCGAAGGCAAGGAAGTGAAAAAAGTGATTGTTGTTCCGAAAAGGATGATCAATAT
>JAIXOO010000063.1 GCA_027486765.1 Saprospiraceae bacterium | reverse complement strand
CCTCCTTCCACCAACTGCCTACCCGCTTGGGTAAAGGCTTCGAGGTCGGCCAAGAGCGACTTGGCTTGTTCGGCGATGTTGTGCAATTCTTCGACGTTTTGGTTCAATTTTTGGCGAATGCTGGAAGCGACCAATACCATGTGGAAGTCGTTGCCCGATTCCAAAACGCTGGTAACTTTGTCGATGCTGAGGCCTGCTTCCTTGTAGGTCACATCCCATTTTTTGCGCAATTCTGCGTTTTTACCCAACTCATCTTTGCGCAATTTTTCGTTGTTGATGCTACTGCTCAACTGATCCAGGGTGCCAAAATATTCATCTGAACTTTTCCCAACACGTTCAAAATCGCTTTTCAATTTGTTGTACCTGGCCTGAATGCCCGTCCATTCTTTTTCAAAATCTTTGGACACTTCGGGCAAGTCAGGGTTGGCCTGGGTCAGGCTTTCTTCTGCTTCCTGCAAGGTTTCGACTACTTGTGAAGAGAGCTTTACCCGATTTTTTTCAAAAGACTCGATCGAGCTTTTTAAAACTTCGCCGTGTTTCAGCGCTTTTTTGGTTGTTTCCCAGCGGCAAGCCCCTAGGCTGAGCACCAGCAAAAGCAGGGTGCCAATCATGGTTTTACGAATCATCTTGAGATTGAATTATTTTTTTAACAGCTCTAAAATTTTGTTCAAACTATCTCCAACTGTGAAATAGTTCAGGTGATGGCATTTTGCATCGTAGAACAGGGGGGCAGGCTTGCGCTTGCTGGGTACCCGTTTGATGCTGTTAACGCCTACGGCAATGTCGTTTGGTTCTTTAAAAAAGAGGCTTGCCACGTTTTTAAAGAGTTTGTTGACCAAACGTTTGGCTTGGTTGTCGGTTTCCAGAAACCAATCGAGGTGTCCAGCGATGACATAATACGGAATCTGAGGGTCTTTGCTCAATTCCAGGTTCTTGAGGAAACGACTTTTGCTCTCGTAGTTCATTTGATCCAGACTGGTGGTGAGGCTTTGGGAGCCTTTCAAAATCCCCATGATGCTGGCAATGGCCGGAATGGCTAAACCTGCATTGACCGCCAGGGGGAGGAGCAAGAGGGCATTGTCGCGGTACTTGAGCACCTGGGACAAGTTTGAACCGCCGTTGGGAGTGCCCGCCAGGATGAGTTTGGTTACAATGGTGCTGCCACCCAGTTGTTCAATATAGCAACGCGAAACCAAGCCCCCCATGGAATGAGCCAGGATGGTGAATTTTTTGCCCAGCTTTCCTTTTTTATCGGCCTTGATCCCCACCGCAATGAGCGCTTCCTTAAACTTGCCAGCATTGGCCTCGATGGTTGAGTTCAGGTTTTCGTAGTCGTAGGCAAGCACCAAGTCGACAGTTTTGTTGCGCTGCGCCTGCTCCATACTCGCCGCCATTTCCTGGGTATTGCCGATGATGCCATGCATGACCAGCAGGATGTTTTTGGCTTTCGCTACTTTTTCCTTAACGCCAGTATCGTGGTAAATGGGTTTCCCATTTCCGTATTCAATCCAGCAGAGTTTATTGAGGTTTTCACGACCAAGGACTACTTTGTAAAAACAGAGTTTGAGTGCGCGGAACACACTTCTATTCTCTGCCCTTACGTCCGGGATGCTGCGGATGGCAATCTCAACTTTGCCAGATGCATTGGCTTGTGCATCACCGACGGGGATAAAGTCCTCACCATCAAAAGTGAGCGGAAGGATAAATTCGCCCTCTCCCAGTTTTTCATCCAACTCGATGATTAGGGGATTTTTCTCCAGATCCAGGTCGTTTTCCAGCTCGTTTAACTCCAGAGTGTCTGGCAGATTAGCACTTAAATCACGGCTGGTATAATCAAGGGAAAGTAGATTGTTCCAACCCAATATTTGGGGCAAAGTGGCTACGGAATTCAAATCCCGCGTTGAATTGCCTGCGGTGGATAGGGAAATTTTGGCCTTGAACGTATCGTGCCCCTTGATGGTGATTTTGCCTCCGGCCAGTTTGGTTTCGGTTTTTCCTATTTCTCCGGCTTGGGTACTGATTTTGAGAACAATCGTTTTGCTGAACCAATCGTTTGCGGGGGCTTTTTTATCCTGCCCTTTTTTTACCAGATCGCGACCACCTGCTAAGCTATCAACACCTCGACCTGTTTTTTTCCAAAATTCTACCGTTTCCCCCAAGCCCTCGATGCTATCTTTTTCTAGCAAAAATTCTTCGTTGATTTTGGAAGTACTAATGATGAATTTAATGATTTCAATACTTTCCTTTTTTCCATTGGGGACTTCAAATTCCAAAAGCTCCGGTTGAATATATTGATCTTGGGCCGGGATTTCATCTACAGTCAGGAAATCACCATTCAAAGACTCAATGCCGTATTTGCGTGAAAAATACAAGGCCTTGTAAAAAAGAGTGGTTCCACTGGCATTTTTGAGCTCCAAATCGATGGGAATACGGAATTTTCCATTCAGATTTTTTCCAACCTGCACATTGATTACCTCCATATTGGGGTTGGCAGGGTCCAAGATTCCCTTGGTTAGCACTTGCCCATTTTCCGAATTTTTAACGGTAATCTGAAAAGCGTTGCGGTTGAATTGGGTGCTACGGTTGTCCAGTAACAGGTTTTGCTCCCATTTGGCAATACCATCGAGGATTTCAAGGGCCAGGTCAAACACAGGATCGTCGTCGTCCCCTCCAATCCTCTTGAGCAAGGTGTTGCTTTCCTGGTTGTAAATTTCCAATACATCCAGATCCAGATCCACTCTATATTTACCACCTACTTTTCCTTCCACTAAGTCAAAATAAGGGGACAAGCGGCTTTTGCCCATTTTTTGTTGAGCGCTCAAGTAGGCCTCGTAGCGCTTTTTCCCTTTTTCGGTGGCTTTAAGAGCGATCGTATAGGGGATGCTGGGCAAGCTCAGCAGCACTGCTTCATAGCTGCCGTTCATATCCAGGGCCAGATTGTTGCTCAAAACCACTGTGCTATCCTGAAAACCAACGCTGCTGGTGCTGGCTCTTCCGAGCGATTTGCCCGTTTTTTGCTCCAGAATCTCAAACTCGGCAAGTTTATTTAATTCGGTTGAAAGCCCGTGTACCGCGCCGCAGTTGATGTTCCAGGCATTTTTATCATTGGCGCTGAGCAGGTAGATCGAGCGTTGACCCAAGTCTTTGGCGGAGCCTAAATTCAAAAACTTTTGCCAAGGATCAAAACCAGCGATAGGTTCAAATTGCGGGTGCTGTTTTTCAACCGATCGGAACATTGAAGCCTGACAGCGGGTGTACAAATCGGCATAACTGACGCTGGGGTCGTTTTCGAGTACCTTCAACAAGTTGAAAGAAAACATCCCCCGCTGGTTCTTCAGCTCAAACGCTTTCTCTTGCCGATCACAAGCCGACATCATGAGGTGGCTAGCCAACGGCAATTCGTTGGGGCGAGGCCCTTTTGGGAAGTTTTTGACGAAATAACCATCCAGATAAGTAGGGTAGGGGCGGGTTTCGGTGCGTTCTGGGAAAAAGAATTGCCGGGCCTTGCCCAAGCTTACATCATCAATGGCGCGTGAGATGGTGCCAGAATGGCAACAGTCGAAAATAGTGACGAGGTGCGCACCCTGTTGTTGGACTCGTTGCAAAAGAATCCGAATCTCTTTGTCTGACAAACAATACTTTCCACTCAAACCACTGTCGTAACACACAATGCCTTCGTGTACGCCCGTAGGATCGATCCATTCAAATTCCGGTGCCGCTTTCTCTTGGGTGCCGTGGCCACTGTAATAAAGGAGTACTACATCACCTTTTCCCGCTTTGGCGAGGTGATCTGGGCCCAGGTACTTGCAAATGTTCTGATAAGTTGCATCCTGATTGAGCAAGGTAAGGCTCGGTGCAAGGTCAAAGGCTTTGGCATAAGTAACTGATAAAAAGTCTTTCATCGCCGCCACATCATTGCGACAACCATCCAAAGGGGTGATTTTTGAATCGGGATGATAGGTGTCAATGCCAATAAAAAGGGAATATAGCTTGTTCATAGAATGTATTGGTTCCTTAGAATAACGAAAAGTACTATTTTTAAATTTTTGGCGCACAATATTTCAAAAAATTAAAATAGCTAGGCAACGCTTTTTACCACAAACTTGTACTAGGTTAAAACATTCGAGCACTCATATGGAGAACCGTGACATGGCTGATGTACTGGAGGGTTGCCGACGCAAAGATCGCGCTGCCCAAAAGGAACTGTACCGGCAGTTTTACGGTTACGCCATGTCAATTTGTTTGCGTTATTGCGACAACGAGGATGAAGCCATTGAGGTGGCCAATGATGCATTTTTAAAGGTTTTTCTCAACATCAAAAGTTACAATCCTCAACTGCCTTTTAAACCGTGGTTTCGGCGAATTCTGATCAATACGGCGATCAATCACATCAAGCAGAAACAGAAACTCAAAATCGGCACACTGATGGACACTGAATACAACATTCCTGATACCGAAGAAATCCTTGCCAGATTGGGCTTTCAGGAATTGATGAAACTGGTGCGGTCGCTTTCCACGGCTTACCGCACGGTGTTTAACTTGTATGTATTGGATGGCTTTACCCACGAGGAAATTTCACAACAACTGGGGATTTCGGTGGGCACCTCCAAATCCAATTTATCCAAAGCACGCGAGCGTTTGCGGCAAATGATCTTGCAACAAATGCAATAGATTAGGAGTAGACTTTTATTGCCATGAAGGATTTTGTAGATGATTTGTACAGGCGGGCTTCAGAAGATCCAGACATCCCCTTCAACGAAGAGGCTTGGGAGCTGATGGATCAAAAATTGGACTACGCAGCACGGAAACGTCGGCGTGGCCTGTTCTGGTTGTTCTTCTTTTTGTTCATTTCCCTTGGGTCCGGTTTACTTTGGGGTATCCAGGGCATGGACATTCCTGATCAAAAAACTAAAAAAGAAAAATACACTGGCCCGGTTGCTGGAAATGTGCAGCCTGAGCAACAAAATAAGGTGAAATCAGGGCAAGCATCACGCCTAAACGAATCTGGACAAACCCATTTAAGTGAATCCAACTTGGATGTTGCTGCAAGGAAAGATCAGAAAGAAAAAGATAATGTGAACCAAAGGGGAAACCAAACGGATTATTCTCTCAAAACCACACCACGCTTATTTACATCAGAACAGCAGGGTTCTCGTAAGCATTCTAAACCACTGGCTAGGAATAAGTCAAAGTTAGATGCGCCGATCAATCAGAACACGCGCAAAGTTGTTGAGGACCTTGCTGTTGTTTCACCGCCAGTAAATGGAAACACCGAAGCAGTTGACACCCTTTCTGTGGATGATCCTGCGGGTTTGGCCTCACTTATGTTGGAAACTTTGCCTAGTGCGAAGGGACTGAAGCCAATTCAATTTGACAACCTGCTCATTGTGGAACCATCTGCTCAAGTTGATTTTGGAAAAAAATCTATCGCTCAACCCAAATCCTGGGGTCTCGGCCTCAGCGCTGGCCCCGATTTGGCTTCGGTGAATGGGAATGGCAGCACGGCTTACGGCTTAAATGCAGGCTTGGCTTTTGATTACCGCATCGGCAAACGTTGGGTATTCCAGGCCTCTGGGCAATATTTGCTCAAGAACTACATCGCTGATCAGAAAGAATACGTGGCACCAAAGGGCTTTTGGCCCACCCGATCTTATCCCAACTCCACGGAAGGTACCTGCGATATGTTGCAGTGGAGTGTGGATTTGCGCTACAATTGGTTGGCCAAGCCTAAGTTCAAAAGTTTTGTCTCGCTTGGATCTTCCTCGTGGACGATCTTGAAAGAAGAATATGAATTTTATTATGCCAAAGATTATCCCGGACTGCTTTATCATTGGTCGAGCACTCAGGACAAAAATTACTGGTTATCCATGGCTCAAATGGGGATTGGCATTGAAAAGACAATTCGGCCGGGTTTGAGTTTGCAAGTCAATTGGTTCGCCCAAATGCCGTTGCAGGGAGTGGGCAATGGAAAAGTGGAGATTTATTCCAGTGGCCTGGGCTTTATGGTGCACAAACAAATGGGAAAATTGAAAAAGTAAACTCAAATCAAAGTACAACTAGTTCATCGCCTACCTTAATAATTCCCGTGCCCAAAGTGATCAAATTCATGCCAAACAGCACTTTATTCCCCTGCGAGCGATAAGTTGCCAGTGTTTTAAGTGGGTCTCCTCCAGCGTGGCGTTGGCCAGTGTTCTGATCCGTAGTTGTCATAATACAGCGGCCACAAGGTTTGATGCCCCGAAAAGATACACCACTGATCAACAAGTCACTCCAAGTATCTTCCTGATAGGGCGCACCTCCAGCAAACACAATATTGGGCCGAAAACGATTCATTGGCACAGGTTCAGCCAAGCGATTATTCAGATCGACTAGTGAGTTTTCACCCACCAACAAATAAGGATAAGCGTCGGCAAAACTAACATTCATCGGCATTTGTACCCGCTCGGGCTCAACTTGCCTTGGCGAATCATCAGGTAGGTAAACCAAACGGATTTTTGATTCCAATGCTTGGCTCAACCAGGCATCAGTGGCCTCGTCTATGGCCAAGGCGGCGCAAAAATCATCCCAAATTTGGACGGTGAGGCGTTCACTGGAATTGGTATGGAGGGGCACTTGCAGCAAGCCCAGCTCGGGTTTGGTCCGATGTCGGATGATTAGATTTTCAGGGGAAATTTCCGTTTGTAGTAAAGCCAATGCCCCAAATTCCCGCTGGGTGAGGAATCGATTGTTTTCATTGATCAACAGCCAGCGGCGGTCGTGTTGAAAGCCCCGCTCGGTGACCAAGGCTTCTTGAACAGCAATGCCTGCGAGGGATTTGACCGGGTAAATATGGAGTTGGGTGATGTTGAACATATGGGTATAGAATGGTTTTGGTGCGGCGAAGATATGGATTTGTCAGATGTAATAAACAAATTATGCCCAAAAGTGACCTTGGTCGATTAAATCAAAGCGATAATTAGTTGCCCTGCCAAAAAAAGCCCACCTTCACCATTCATTCAATCGATCACTTGTATTTAATCGATCTCCATGCCAAAAACATCCCCATCCCCAAAAGAGCTTCCCAGTGATGAAATCATTGTCAGCCAAACCCAAGCCTGGATCAAACGAGTAATCATTGGCTGTAATTTTTGTCCTTTTGCACAGCGTGAAGTCCAACGAGGTAGCATCCGTTATGCAGTCGTTCACTCGGAGGACATGGACACTTGTCTGGAAGCCATGTTTGCCGAATGTGGGCTGTTGGATGAAGACGAAAGCATCGAGACTACTCTGGTGATTTTTCCCAAAGCCTTTGATTCGTTCAAAGACTACTTGTCCCTGATCGAAAACTGTGAAGACATGCTGCTGGACAATGACTACGAAGGCATTTATCAGGTGGCGAGTTTTCATCCAGATTACCAGTTCGCCGACGCGCCTGCCGACGATCCAGCTAATTATACCAATCGTTCCTTGTATCCTATGCTGCATTTGCTGCGCGAGTCGAGCCTGGATCGGGCGCTAGCCAATTATCCAGACCCTGAAAACATTCCTCAGCGCAACATCGAGTATGCCCATAAGATGGGCCTGGAGCAGATGAAATTGCTTCGGGATACTTGTTGGAATGCGGGATAGAAACCAATAATATTTAGCGCACCACTTCGATTTTGTACTTGGCACCTTTCATTTTTTCGCCCGCAATTTTTTTCAATACGCCTTGCACCTTGTCTTTTTTTACAGCAACAAAAGACATGTGATCCAGCAATTCAATTATGCCAAGGTCTTCTTTTCGCAGGTCACCTTTTTTGGACAAAAAGCCAACGATGTCGGTTTTGCTGAGCTTGTCCTTTTTTCCACCACTGATGTACAAGGTAATCCAGGCTGGGGGCTCGGGTAAGGTGATTTTGGTAGGAATCTCAAAAATCTCTGGTACACCTGATAAATAATCCGGGAGCGTTTCTTCGGGATGCAACAGCACAAAGGCTGTGCCTCCAGCATGCATTCGTGCGGTACGGCCATTGCGGTGTACAAAATCAGTTCCTTTATCGGGCAGTTCAAAATGGATGACGTTTCTTACTTCCGGGATGTCCAGTCCTCGCGCCGCCAAGTCAGAAGCCACCAGAATGGCAGTGCTGCCGTTGCGGAATTTGACCAGCGTTTTTTCTCGATCCAGTTGTTCCAGGCCACCGTGAAAAAACGAACTTTGTAAACCCTTATTCAGCAGTAATTCTACACATCGTTCAGTGGCATCGCGTTGGTTACAAAAGACGAGGGTTTGTTCTGAACCGAGTGCACAAAGCAAAGCAAAGAGGGCATCCAATTTGTCTTCTCCAGGAACTATTACCGCTTTTACTTGCAGCCCATCGTTAGATTTATCTTCAACTTTGGTAAAATCCAATACTTTAGGTGACACAATTCCCGTGAACTTTGGTATGTGCTGCTTGCTGCTTGCCGATACCAGGATGCGTTTTTCAATGTTGGGTAGACCCACTACAATTTGCTCAATTTGTTCCTGAAAGCCGAGGGACAAAGACTTGTCGAACTCGTCCAGCACCAGTACCTTCAAGTTTTTTGGATCGAAAGATTTGCGGGCCAGATGTTCAATGAGGCGCCCTGGCGTGCCAATGAGTAGGGCAGGGGGCTGACTCAGGTTGCGGATTTCGATTTGCATCGGATGCCCGCCATAACAGGTGTTAACCTTGTATCCAGTGGACATTTTTTGCCAAACCCGCTCGATTTGGATGGCCAATTCGCGGGTTGGGGATATGATGAGGCATTGCACACCAGCCTGGTCGCTTTGCAACAAGCTCAAAATGGGCAACAAAAAAGCCAGGGTTTTACCAGACCCCGTGGGTGCCAGTAACATCAGGTTGGGTTCCCGGGGAATGTGTAGCAGGGATTCTTCCTGCATTTCGCTGAGCGCGTAGATGCCAAGTTTGAGGAGCATGGCATCCAGAGATTCATTGTTTTGCATGGCGGCAAAGATACTGTTTTCGAGAAGAAACCTTACGTTGCTACCAATTTCCCCGCATTTATTGTTTTGGAAACCCAAACATTCCCCTTCGCAATGCTGTTTCAATTCCATACTTTTGCGACGCTTAAAAAAAGGATTAGAACTTTATGGCAAAATTTGCAATCGACCTCAAGTCAGGTGACATCAAAAACGAGGCCGAACTGATCGTCGGAATAGACCTTGGAACGACCAACAGTTTGGTCGCATACATAAAAAATGGCCAGGCCGAGGCCGTGAAAGGCAAAAACGGGAAAAGTACCCTGGTGCCATCGGTGGTGCATTTCAGCCCCGAAGGTAAAATTGTGGTAGGGGATGCTGCCAAGGAAAAACTCATCAGCGACCCGGAAAACACCATTTACTCCGTTAAACGCCTGATGGGGAAATCCTACGGCGATGTGCAGGGCGTACAGCAATATTTCGGTTACCAAATCATCGACAACGACACCGAGAGTTTGGTCAAAATCCGGGTAAAAGACAAGTTTTATACCCCGATCGAACTGTCTGCTGAAATCCTCAAAGCGCTCAAAAATCGCATCGAAGAAGAGTTGGACCGAGTGGTGAGCAAGGCTGTCATTACGGTGCCAGCCTACTTCAACGACTCCCAACGCCAGGCCACCCGCGATGCCGGCAAACTGGCCGGACTGGACGTATTGCGCATCGTAAACGAACCCACCGCAGCCAGTTTGGCCTATGGCATCGGGTTGGATCAAAGTGAGAGCCATACCATCGCCGTGTACGACCTGGGTGGCGGGACCTTTGACATTTCCATTTTGCGCATTCAGGACGGCGTTTTTGAAGTGCTGGCTACCAATGGCGATACCTTTTTGGGCGGTGATGATTTTGACCGTGCCATTGTAGACCATTGGATTGTCGAAAATAAATTGGACACTGCTCAGATCAATGCCGATAAGGAACTGAGCCAAGCTCTACGCCTGCAAGCGGAAAAGGCAAAAAAAGCTTTGAGTACCGAACCCGAATATCGAGGAGAAGTAAATACGATCAGCTGCCAGATTACCCGGGAGCAGTTTGAAAAACTGATCCAACCTCTGGTGGATCGTACCATTGCTTGTTGCCAAAATGCCTTGAAAGACGCTCAAGTACAATTGACCGACATCGATCGGGTGATCATGGTGGGTGGTTCTACCCGGGTGCCTTTGGTACGTGAATCGGTGGGAGCCCTCTTTGGCCAGGAAGTATACGACAAAGTCAACCCCGACGAAGTAGTGGCCTTAGGTGCGGCCATCCAAGCAGACATCCTGGCGGGGAATCAAAAGGACATTCTTTTGCTGGATGTGACGCCCTTGTCATTGGGGATCGAAACGGTGGGTGGCTTGATGGATGTCATTTTGCCCCGCAATTCCAAAATCCCTACCCGCGTAGGGCGGCGCTACACCACCTCGGTGGATGGGCAGCGCAACCTTAAAATTGCGGTGTACCAAGGCGAACGCGACCTAATTCAACACAACCGCAAATTGGGTGAATTTATCTTGAAAGGAATTCCGCCCATGCCAGCTGGTTTGCCCAAGGTCGAGATCCAGTTCATTCTAAACGCCGATGGCATCCTGAAAGTAAAAGCGGAGGAGCTGCGCTCGAACGTAGAGCAAGAGATCGAAGTCAAACCGACTTACGGCATTAGCGAAGAAGAAATGGCGATGATGCTCATCGATTCCATTCAAAACGCGGCTGACGATCTGGCCATCCGGGCGCTACTCGAAGCGCGCAACGAGGCCAACAACATCGTACTCAGCGCTGAACGTTTCCTGGGGCAGAACCAGGAAATCCTCAACGAAGAAGAAATTGCGACCACCCGCTCCATGACGCAGGCCCTGCGTGATGCCGTGGCTGGAACGGACAAAGACGCCATCAACCAGGCGATGGAAACCCTCAATACCTATACCGCTCCGCTAGCGCACCGTGCGATGGATTTCGCATTGTTGGAAGCGATGAAGGGCAAACAGATTTAAGCATCATGATTTGGAAAACACCCATCGACCTGGCCGTATTGAACGCCTCGCGTAAAAATACCTTGATCGAACACCTCGGCATTGAGCTATGTGGTTTCGGAGATGATTACCTGCAAGCTAAAATGCCCGTGGATCACCGGACAGTGCAACCCTTTGGACTTTTGCATGGCGGTGCCTCGGCGGCCCTGGCGGAAAGTGTGGGCAGTATGGCCTCCTTGTTTACTTTTGCTGAACCTGGCAAGCAATATGCTGTTGGAATCGAGCTGAATGCCAGTCATTTGCGAAGTGTAAGCAATGGCTACGTGATTGCAACTGCCAAACCTGCCCGCTTGGGCCGAAAGATCCATGTATGGAACATTGACATCCACGACGATCAGGGGCGATTGGTATGCGTGAGTCGATTGACGATGGCGATAGTGGAGCCTGAATAATCTATGCTGGTTTCTACAACTGTACGACTTCTACGAAGTCAATCTGATGACCTCGGAGAGGTCACACATTTGTAGAAAATGGTTTTGGTTAAGGTTTTACGACTTCGTAGAAGTCGCACAGTCAGAGAGGTTAATTCAAAATTTACGTCAATTTATACCAATAATTTTCCATTTTCCTTCAATCAGTTTTACGGACACCAGGCGTTTTTGACGTTTGGCTCCTGATGCTAGTTCCAATTGAATTTCGGCACTATCTTCTTTGACCTTGCTTTCTAAAACTTTTATGGATTTCCAGGGCTCCATATCTGAAACCCAGTGATATTGGGTGAAAAAGGGACAGGGAACGTCATAAGTGTACGCATCATTATCCACCTGATCATAATACACAGCAAAAGGAATCTCCTTGAAATAATCCTGACAGCTTTGAAAACGGGCTATTTCTGATTGTTTAAAAGTATCCGCAATACAGCCCAGCGAATCGAGGTTGTGCAAGTAGCGCTCGTAATCCAATAAGGTCTCGCCGTTTGGGCCTTTTTTGACGATAGCCGTATGCTCCTTTACATTCCGGCCTTTGATGGCTTGCAAGTACCACTCATAAAAACACAGTGCTGCGTCAGCAGGTGTTTGAGTCTTGCCATGGCTGCTGATTAACAAAAATCCAATCAAAATGAACAAACGCATAGGGTAGAATTGTGTGCCAAAATTAAGCGCTTTTTGATTTTGGCACACAATTTCATCGAAAACCAGGTTTTGCTATTGCTTTTTGGTCTCAATTTCAATCACCCCATCTTCGGCGTCTTTGCCATATTTGTCGATACCTTTCTGTCCTTTGTAGACATTGATTGTCTTGATGGTATTGACGTCGATGTCCTTTAATGGATCGTCCGATTGATGCTGGTGCAGGCGACCCAAAACTTTGCCATCTTTGACAATTAAAGGGTATCCATCTACACCCTTAAATTTTAACTTTTCTTTAGACGACAGGCTGGCGTCAATATTGGCTTTTTCAACATTACCTGAAATCCCATTGATGTTGGTGATCCGAATTTCCATGGGCTCGCTGAGCTTGGTACCGGTTTCGACGTTATTGTTTATATTGACATTGTTCAGTTTGATCTCCTTGACCTCACTACCTTTGTAACCTTTGGTATTCACAATAATCACTCCATCCTTACCGTCGTCGCCGTAAATTTTGGTGGCGGATTCTCCTTTGAGTACACTGATCGATTGGATGTTACCAGGATCCAGCTTGGACATTGGGTCGCCGTCGGAACCATCTTTCGTTTTACCCATGTTTTTTCCGTCAATGATAATCAGGGGCTTACCAGGACCGTTAGAAACCATGCCATTTTGACCAATAGTATAAGTTTCCGTGTTGCTACTGATGTTTACGCCAGTCCCTGAGGTGCTCGTAATTTTGATCGTACTTTGTACGGGGACGGGGACTGTATCCAATTTCAGGGTTGGGATTTTGTCGAGTTTGAATTGACCAGGTACAGTTTTTTGCGGTGCTGCTGGAACGGTTACGGGTAAAACTGGTGCTTTTGCTATTTCTTCGATGCTTTCACCCAGGGTGATTTCACCGCTAGGCAAGGGCAAAGCCTGCAAATAATTCACCGAAAAAAACAGTGCCAGGCTCAGTACCAGTGGCAAACAAAGTGCGTATTTGACGGCTTTCCATTGTGGCGATCCCGCTTGGGTCATGCGCCGTAGCCGCGTATTCAATTGTGCTGCAAAAGTGTTGTAAGGCATTTGTTCCAATTTTTGTTTTTGTGAAGCTAAAAGGCACGCATATGCATATTTTGAGCCTTGGGCCTCAATGACGCCCGCATCGGCTATAAATTCGTGGGTTTCCTGCAAACGTTGGCGCAGGCGGTAAATCAGGGGATTGAACCAATACAGCGCAATCCAGCATTCCATCAGCAATACATCCCAGCTGTGCCCTTGCTGCACATGGATCAGTTCATGCTGCAAAACCATGGAAGGCATGGAGTCTTTTTTTTGCCAAAAAATATACCTGAAAAAAGACGCTGCTTCGGGTACATTTTCTTGCTCAACAAAACTCCAATCGCCCATGTCATGAACCTTGCCGCTGCGGATCCAATGCCATATTTTGAGGTAGCTGATCAAGCTACGGCCCAGACTGATCATCACCCCGGCACCATACACCAGCAATAAAGTAGCACCCCATGACAAGGCCCATACCTTCGGTGGTGGCATCAACAAGCGCAGCCATTCGGCGGGTATTTGTTGGGTTTGTTCCAGCATCAGCACTGCCGGGTGTGGATTGGCTGCCAGATTGATTTCAATTTGTAAATGGGGTATCAATAAGGCAATCAATGGCGTGATGAGCAAATAAGCGCGATTGGCCTGGTAAAATGACTCCCGGTGCATCCAACGTTCGTACAGCAGCCCAAAGGCAAGCAGGCAAAGCGCAGCACACAACAAAGTGAAAAAAGTGGGTGCGATGATATTCATTCCACAATCATTTGAGTGAATGACAAAATCGGGATGGAGTGCGCTGCCGGAATGTATAGACGCACGGCTGTGCGTCTTTTTGCTCCGATTTGGCACACAAACCAATCATTTAGATTCAGATTGTCTAAGTTCTTCCAACAAACGTTCAATTTCCGAAACATCCGTTTTTTCTTCCCGCAGGAAGTAGGATAGGAGTTGGGCGGTGGAACCAGCAAAGTAATGCTCCTTGATCTGGGATACACTGGCCTTGCGGTACGCTTCCATGCTGATCAGGGGGAAATAGCGATGGGTTTTGCCAAAAGCTTCGTGATCGAGCCAGCCATCGGTTTCCAGTTTACGTACCAGTGAAGAAATGGTGGTCACCGGAACCTGTGGGTCGTTCAGTTCCTCCATAATCTCACGGACAAAGGCTTTCTCCATCCGCCAAATGATCTGCATGATCTGTTCTTCTTTTTCGTTCAACTTCTTCATGAATCAAACGTACAACTAATTTTTCGTTGATACAACTAATTTGTCATTTTTTAACTAAAATTTCGTCAAAAGTTTGACGCTTGAGGTGAACTTGCCGGAAAGAGAGGGGCGATTTACAATAAAACTCTAGCGGGTCATAAAGCGGGTAGCAATAGATAGTGGTCGGAACGTATAGCGTTTTTTGACGTGATGGCCGCCGCTGCGGATCAAAATATTGCGTAGGGCTTCCATGGTGCGGATGATGTGGTTGCCTTTGTTGATCATCACACATTCGGCCAAAGCGGCGTGAGCGGCATCGGTGACTTCAGAGCGGGTGGCTATGCCCGACTTATTGAGGGTGTCCAGCACTTGGGTAGCCCAAATGACGGGCACGTGGGCGGCTTCACAAATCCAGAGGATTTCTTCCTGGATTTCACTCATGCGTTCAAACCCAATCTCTACGGCCAGATCGCCACGGGCAATCATGACGCCGACGTTTTTTTCCTTCAGGCCACTGAACAACAGATCAGGCAAATTCTTGACCGCTTCTGGTGTCTCAATCTTGATGACCAATCCCAGCTTGTGCTCAGTGCCCAAAGCTTGCTGCAATTGGGCCATGTCCTGCGTATTGCGCACAAAGGAATAACCTACGATGTCGGCGTGTTGCTGAATAAAAGGCAGACAGGCTAAATCATAGTCGGTCAATGCGGGTGTAGACAAGATCGAATCGGGAAAATTGATGCCTTTTTCCGCTTTGATGAAAGGCTTTTTGCTGGAGATGCGTAGGATTTGTAGTTTGGTTTTGCCTGCTTCGTTTTTTTCCACCCGGGCCTCAATCAGTCCATCGTCAAACAACACAATCTCTCCGGGATTCAATTGTTCGCTGACCCCGGCCAAGCTACAACCAATGGCATGTTTTTCCTTTCCCAGCAAGGCCTCGTCTACTAGGAAAAGGGTTTGGCCTACGGCTACCTCGAGCTTCTTTTTCTTATGTAGAACGGTACGGATTTTAGGTCCTGCCAAATCCATGTAGATTTTACAACTCAAGCCCGTGATTTTTTCTGCCCTTTTTACGTGTTCAATCATCCGAAACCAGGTGGCTTCATCGTCGTGGGCACAATTGATACGGGCAACGTTCATGCCGGATTGCAGCATGTTTTTTACTTTTTCATAATCGTCGGCCATCTTGCTGTCGAAGGTGAGCATGATATAAGGTACCGAGTCAATTTGTTTTGGACCAAAAAGGGCAGTCGATTTTTGAGCCAGGGATTTTTTACCTGTGCTATAAGTGAAAATTTTTTCGTCGGTACTTTTTTTTGCACCCAGGTGTTGCATGATGGCCAACAATTGGCCCCTTACATGGCTTTCCGAACTAGTGATGGAGGACAAACCCACTTCGTGCAAGGCGTCTTGCAACTCGCGAATATCCAGGCTACGCAGGGCTAGGTAATGCATCAAGTTGATGGCATTGGCGCGTTGCTTAGGATGTACTTGATCCAATAGCTGGCTGAAATCATTTTCAGATTGCAGCATAAAATCGTCGATTTTTTCCAGCTCTATGGCGAGTTTGTTTAGGTCAGCACGCATTGGTTTTGATTTCATGCGGTGAAGTTGGTTCGATGTGGCAGGAGTTGCAATGACTTTTGGTCAGCTTGGAAATGATTAAAGAGTGTGCTGCTGCGTGCTACTGGATATTTCGACCTTTGATCAATTGCTTATATATTAAAATTTATTAAAAAAAATATTCGTTGGCCTAACTTTCTGGTAAGCACTCCTTTGCTTTGTGGAAAGGAAGGCAGGTATGAGAAAATGTTGTTGAATTTTGAAAAAAAAATGAAAGGCACTTTATTTTTCCATTTAATTCATTTATATTTGCAGCATGGTAAATTTATTTTATTTAAAATATTTTACCTAACTAAGTTTATTTTAATATTTCGTGATTGTTCCCACTCCCCTTAGATCCAAGTAATTTACCTTTATTATTGACTCTCAACACTACCTGTGTACAAAAAATTCCCTTTGTTGTATTCATTTTTTTTGAGTATTTCCTATTACGCTGTAACTATTACGTCTTTTTATCGCCTTTGGGCTTTAAAAAAATGATAATCTGTTGAGTAATGGTAAACTGCTAAGACTTACCACTGTGTCAAGTCATTGGCATGACTTTATAAACTCAAAAGATTACAAGTTGATTTCCTTTAAAGTAAATGCTTTAAGGGCTAGATTAAGTTTGTATACTGGAAAGTAACGCGACTTATCGATGGCGAAGCCATATCTTCAATACATTGGTTTGTTTCTCATTGGAAAAACATTGTTAATTTACTTGAAATGCGCATTTTTTTAATTTCTATTTGGGTTTTTATTTTGCTTGTTACGGGTACAAGCTGTGTTTCTCATAAGCAACTTGTAAACTATCAGGAAAATTTTCCAGATAGCCCCCAGTTGCTTATTCACAAGTTGCCGGATATTAGAATTCAGCCGAATGATGTGTTGTCTATCAAAGTATTTGGCACGGAGATGGAACTGGTTGCCCCTTTTAACATAACCTCTAGTCAGCAAAGTGAGAGTTTTGTCAATATCGAATCTATTCAGCTGACTGGTTTTTTGGTGAATCAGCAAGGAATGATTGATTTCCCGGTTTTAGGAAGGCTGAAACTGGAGGGGCTAAGCGTTACGGAAGTTAAAGATTCACTAGTGGAAAAGCTGAAATTACACCTAAAAGACCCCGTAGTAAATGTGAGGTTGCTGAATTTTAGAGTGACAGTTTCAGGGGAAGTCCGCAGTCCTGGTGCGTTTAATGTTGTCAATGAACGCATTTCCGTACTTGATGCACTAGCCCTGGCTGGTGATTTAACGGATTATGCGGATCGAAAAGAAATATTGCTTGTTCGGGAAAGTAATGGCGCGAGATCCTTGAATCGGATCAATCTTCAATCGGCTGCTTTTTTTCAGTCAGAGTATTACTTTCTTAAGCAGAATGATTTGATTTATGTGAAGCCCTTAAGGGCCAAAGCAGGTGCTGTGCAAGACCAGAGCTCAAAGGCGGTACCCATTTTGTCAGCAGCAGCAACAGTAGCCGCAGTGTTAATTGCTCTTTTTAAGAACTAAAACTAGTAAAGCTGTACCATGAATGAATTTGAATATCAAAAGGCTGTATTCCTTAACAATAGTGGAAATGATTCTACTGAGGGTCAAATTGATTACCTCGGAATGTTCAGAAACTATGTTCTCAACAAATGGTACATCTATTTGGTTTGCGGGATCATCAGCCTGGGATTGGCCTATATGTTTTACAAACAATTGCAGCCAATTTATCAAATAACCAGTAAACTATTGATCCGGGAACGTGAGGAAAATTCGGGATCGGATGATGATTTCATCAAACGCAACTTGCTCCTTTCTGCAACTTCAGATAAAGCAAGCAACGATATTGAAATATTGACTTCTTTTTCCCTGATGACTTCCGTTGTTGAAAAATTAGGCTTGGGAACCAGGTACTACTGGAAGGACAAATTATCGGAACGAGATGCTTATGGGAATTTTCCAATTGTTGTTGACACCTTTTCGCTGAACCTTATCGAAAATACTTCTTTTGAAATAACCCCGCTCGACAAACATACCTTCAGGTTTTCCCAAGGAGCCAAGTCAAGGAACTATAACTTTGGTCAACTATTTTCTAACGAATTTGGCACTTTCCGCATCTCCAGAGTTGAATCTGCTCCTGTTGCAGCAGGTAAAACGATGCACGTCGAATTTTTGAACCCTAAAAAAGTTGCAAAAAAATACCTGGATAATTTAAACATAGAGCTAAGCAGCGAGAAAAACAATTCCTCAGTTAGGGTTTTGACCTTAATGGATGAAGTTCCTCAGCGAGGGATTGATGTTTTAACCTGTTTAATGGAAAAATTTGATCAAGTAAAAAGCCAGGCAAATACGGATATCACCCTAAAAACACTTGAACTGCTGGATGGGCGGCTCCAAGACATTAGCCAGGAACTTGCATCCGCTGAAAGTACGCTAGAGACTTACAAACTGAACAACGAAATCATCTCATCAACTACCTCGGATATAGAAACTACTTTGGGGGATGTGAAAGACTTGACCAGGGAACAACGGAATCTGGAGCTGCAGTCTGGGATGCTTCAATCAATAAGCTCAGAACTTAGAGATACGAGCAATAACTTCAAGATAATCCCCATTAATCCTTCCTTGTATGATGGAAAGGTGCTTGGCTTGATTCAGCCCTATAACGACCTGGTCTTGCAAAGAGAACGGCTTTTGATGTCAGGCCAACCTTCAAATCCGGTAGTTCAATCTACCAATCAAAAATTAAGGAGTTTACGCAATTCAATTGTTGCTGCTATTGCCAATATGCAAGGTGATATTAGCTTGAATTTGAGTAAACTACAGAATCAATTTGATAAGTCAAATAATCGACTACGCAGTGTGCCAATTAAAGAAAGAGGACTAAGCGATAAAGAGCGCACACAGGGGATAAAAGAAAATCTTTATGTGTATTTATTGCAAAAAAGAGAGGAAGTATCCATGGCTTTGGTAAGTGATTACGCCAACTCAATGATTGTGGATCCGCCCTACAGTTCACTTGATCCAGTTGGGCCTAATAAGGTTCAGATTTTCGCAGGAGCGGGATTGGGAGGAATGGCGATCCCCTTGTTCTTTATTTTGCTCTTAGACTTTTTTAAAGGCTCGATTCGGACGGAACAAGACATCAAACAAATTCTTCCAGAGAATAGAATTCTGGGGGTAATCAATCACCAAAATAAGAAAAGCCAACAGCTATTGCTGGGGGATCCACAAAATTTAGCTACTGAACGATTCCGAACGATAAGGACGAATCTACAATTTCACTATCGGGAAAAAACGAAATGCATTTTGGTTACCTCCAGCACAAGCAATGAGGGGAAGACTTTCGTCTCGACCAACCTGGCAAGAAGTTTTGCGCTTGGCAGAAGGAATACGATAGTCATCGACTTTGACCTCAGGAGACCTTCCGTACACAAATATTTTGCAGGGAATACAGAAATTGGGTTAAGCAATTTCTTCTTGAAGGAATTGGATTTAGACGAAGTCATTCAAATATCAACTGAAATTCCCAATCTGCATTTCATTTCTGGGGGCCCCTTGATAACCAATCTGCTAGAATTGATTGCCGAAGAACAATTGTCAGAACTGTTTGACCGCTTGAAGGAAAAATACGATGTGATCATCATCGATAGCTCTCCAATAGGAATCATTGCTGACAGCATTTTGCTCAATAAATATGTGGACAAGTCTCTATTTGTAATACGTTCCAGCTATACAAAGAAATTCATGATCGAGAAAGCTAAAGAATTTTTTGAACAGAATAAATTGGTCAACCCCTCGATCATTTTTAATGGTGTAAAAAAACAAAACGATGCCTATGGGTACAATTATAGCCACTATGGACACAAGTAATTATACTGTATTTTGAACAAACAACCAGTTTTAACTAATTGTTTTTGCCATGAATCATACACTTACACAAACACCTGTTTTACGCAAACAGGTAATCAATCACCATGCTAAGCATGCTGATCGGAGGAGAATTGAACAAAAAACTGTCCGCCAACTTACGGTAGCAATATTGTTGGATTGGGGCATCTTGAACATTTCTTTATTCGGTTTACTGTTGCTTCAAATTCCGTACAACCAGCTATTTGATCAGGAGCTTAACCGTAACCTTGGTTATTTGTTTCTGCTCATTAATTCGATCTGGCTACTATTTATTCCTTTTACGGAAGTTTACCGAGTATTTGAAGGCATCAAAGTAGACTTGAAAATCAGGGATTTATTCTGGAATACTTTGACTTATTTTGCTTTAATCACGCTGATCTACTATCAGTTTTTTTTCGCGGTTTTCCAGGTGCATTTTTTGGTTCAGGTCTTTTTTGTATTTATGGCTTTGTCAACTATTTCGCGCTATGTATCTCGCTACCAAAGTAGAAATAAAGCCATTGAGATAACCTATGCTGTTGTGGGAGGAGGAAACACCAATCTTTGGTACCTGAGTAAGGGACTTTCTTCCATTTATGGAGACAACAACACATCCTGCATTGGGCGCTTTGCTCAAGACGATCTTCCAAACGTTCCACGTTTGGGAACTTACAATGACATAGAAGAATACCTATTGAGAAACCACAACCACATCAAAAAACTATTCTATTTCTACAGTGATCTGTCCAAAGAGTCGGTGCAACGCATTATTCAACTTTGCCGAAACCAGTACATCGATTTTGAGATTGTACCGATCGGCGCTGATTTTTTTGAACGGGGTGTTCACGTAGAACAACTGGCACACCTACCGATTTTTCGGCGCAAAAAAGAACCTTTGTATCTGCTTCGCAACAAGGTACTCAAGCGTACATTTGACCTATTATTCAGCACGGTAGTGCTTATCGTGATTTTACCATTGTTTCCTTTGATTGCGTTGTTGATTCGACTTGAATCAAAAGGCCCCGTTTTTTTCATTCAAAAGCGGACAGGTTACTGGAACAAACCTTTTGGTTGCATCAAATTTAGAACGATGGCGGTCAATGAGAGTAGTGACCAGTTGCAGGCAGTCAAAAATGATGCTCGAATTACCAAAGTAGGGGCTTTTTTAAGGAAAACCAATATCGATGAATTACCCCAGTTCATTAATGTGTTTTTAGGTGACATGTCAGTGATAGGCCCGCGACCACATATGATCAAGCACACGGAGATCTATTCAAACTTGATCGACAAATACATGATTCGCCATGAGGTGAAGCCAGGAATTTCGGGTTGGGCTCAGGTCAATGGCTGGCGGGGTCCTACTGAGGAACTCTATCAAATGGGCAAAAGAGTAGAGTTTGATGTTGATTATATTGAAAACTGGAGTTTTTGGTTCGACTGTAAATGTACTTTCCTGACTGTTTTCAACATGTTGAAGGGAGAGAAAAATGCATTCTGAATCCGGGAAAACAAGTGCTTGTTGATAATGAAAGGTGAAACTGAAAGTTATACATCGGGAACGAGAGACAGGAATTTCAACAAACAGGTTTTTATCTCTTTAATTCTAAAAGGAACCAGCGTAGCACTTAATTTGATGCTGGTTCCGCTCTATATTCAGTTCCTTGGGCAGGAGCGTTACGGCGTATGGGTTACACTTATTGCAAGTGCCAACTGGATTTTATTTATGGACATCGGCATTGGAAACGGCATGAGAAATAAACTATCCGAAGCTTTGGCGGTGGGCGATTTTGATACTGCAAGAGCGTATGTGTCCACTGCCTATATTTCTCTTGGCACAATTGTAATCACCATTGCAGCCCTGGTAATTTCATTGTTTGGTTTTTTAAACTTCCCAGCAATTTTTAACACGACTGTTATTGATGGGCATCAACTGAAAGTTGGGGTTCTAATGGTCGTATTAAGCATCATTTTTAATTTCCTGCTGAGTTTGACGAACGCTATTTTGAATGCGCTCCAGAAAAATAGTTTTATTTCACTGGGACTGATCATTGGAAATTTTCTGATGCTCGTTGTTTTTTTACTGTTTTCAAATACCGTTGCAATAGAGTCGAGGTTTTTGTTCGTTGCAAAGTGGTACAGTTTTTCATTGATGGCAGGGTCAATTCTGCTGAGCTATTTTACATTTAAATACAATCCCCGCTTGATTCCAAGTTTTCGATTTTTCAGCAAAGACAAAATCAGGAGCATCGCCAACCTAGGCGGTCGCTTTTTTATTCTTGAGGTATCGGTTGTGGTTGTTTTGACGACAGACAGTTTGATCATTTCACAATTGTATGGTGCTGCAGAGGTTACCCCTTATTATGTGACCCAAAAAATCTTTCAGGTTGCCACAATTCTTGCGAGTATCCTGGTTCAACCACTGTGGTCAGCCAGTACTGAAGCCTTTTCTAAAGGTGATTTGGATTGGATAAAAAACAAGTTGAAGTTTTTGCTCAAGGTATTTGTGGGTTACGTCGTATTCGTTCTAGGGATCATTGTGTTTTTTCAACCCATAAAAAATATTTGGGTTGGAGAAACAGTGGTCGTGCCCGATTCCTTAAAGTGGTTTATGGGGCTTTATGTGGTACTGTGGTTTTGGAACAATATTTTTAATAAAGTTTTGAATGGACTAAGCGTGTTGTATACCCAAATACTGGTAGCGCTAGTGGGTATCATCATCAATATTCCTTTGTGTTTTCTTTTTGCAAAAACGCTAAATATGGGGCTAAGTGGTATTGTCATGGGAGCAATTGTAATCCTGATCATTGCCGCTTGTATTTACCCTATTCAAAGTTATTTGCTTCTGGAAAACAAAGCAAAAGGTATTTGGGCCAAAAAATGAACATTTATTTTTTATCGCCCTAGCCTGAATTTTTAAATTTAAATTTTTTGCTATGTCATCGACCAATCATCTTCCTGTGGTTAGTGTAGGTGTTCCAAGTTACAATCGAGTCCAGTCTCTGGAAAAAGCAATCGATTCTATTTTGGCACAAACTTATCAGAACCTCGAAATTGTGATTTCGGACAATGCTTCTACCGATCAAACAGAAGATTTTGTAAGAGCACTGATGAAACGTGAAACCCGGATTCGATACTATCGCCAGCCAAAAAATTTTGGTTTAGCCCGTAATTTTGAATATGTCCTGGAAAAAGCCACCGGGAAGTATTTTATTTTTCTGGCCGATGATGATACGTTTGAACCGGAGACCATTGAGAAATATGTTGAGTTCATGGAAGCCAATCCCGATTATTCGCTGGTTAGTGGGGATTTTGATCTTGTTGATGAGGAAAAATTAATCTTTCGGGAGTTAGCGGTCGATTACGAAGGGCCCATACCAATTCTACGTACCCTCAAGTTTTACGCTGAAGTAACCCTGGGGTCCATTTTTCATGGCTTGATGCGCCGGGAACAAGGCCAAAGAGTTCCCTTTTATTCTACACTAGGCGCTGCCTGGCATTTTGTGGCGAGTTTGGTCTATCAAGGCAAGGTAAAACGACTTGATTTTGTTGGATACAATAAGGAAGCAGGCGGGGTATCGGCAGGTTTTCATGGCTATGCCAGGAACTTAGGCGAAAAAAAGATCTGGGGCTATTTCCCAATTCTAAAAGCCGCCAAGGATACCATCAGTGAGATTGGTTGGAGCAACCGGGTCTACCACAATCTCAACCCAGTGATCAGGATAGTAGCGGGATGCGCAGGGTGTCTGCTGATTTTAGGACATTATGGATTGGTGATTAAACCTAGAACCTGGGCAGGAAAAATCTTGAGAATGCTGCGCATCAAGACCCCAAACGAAAGACAATTCCAAAAATTGACCAGCAACTTATCACAGGAACAAAAAACGCAAGCTAGCTAGGAGTGCGCTCAAAAAAACGTTTACAAATGAAGCGAAGCAGGCTAAATTATCTATTGACTTTCCTCTTTTTGTTGTTGGCCGCAAAGTCGAACATCCTGTCATCCAGCAATTTGCTCTGGTTTGTAACGCTGCTCTCTTTTTTCTTTGTGGCGCTGAAATACAACGCATTAACCAAGAAAGAATTGAGGATATTTGGTGGCTTTTCAATCGCTTTTTTTGCATACATTCTGATTAGGAACGTATTGTTCAATAGTCTCCCTATGCCGTTTTTGGTCAGTGATGTACTTTTTTTGTTTAAGTTTCTTTTTTTAAGTTTTTTATTTGTTGCTATTTTAAAACATGAAACCAGTCAAAATATCGTCAAAGTAATGACTGATTTAACCCTGGTTTCTTTTTTGTTTTTTGCTTTTCAATTGATAGGGGGAGGAGCTTTTTTCAATTTTATTAAAATGTTGCATTTGACTCCCCAAGAGCCGTACAGCGAAATATTTGCCAATTGCCTGGTTTTTACTTATACCAAAGAATTACACGATTACCGGAACTCAGGGTTTGTCTGGGAACCAGGCGGCTTTGGTTGCTTTTTAATCATCTCGCTGATGTTGAATTTATTCATCAACAAATTTACTTTTGACCGCAGCTCAATCATTCTGATCATCGGGGTCATTACAACTGTTTCTACCACGGCCTATCTGGCTTTGTTGATTCTCCTATTTATGGTATACCGCTACAAACACCGGAAAGTTAATTTTGGAGTGATCCTAATGATCCCGCTTTTGGTGCTGATCATGATTAAAACCCCATTTATTGGCGAAAAAATAGTCTCCTTATACAGTAGTGATATGGATAATTTGGAAAACATTGAGCATTTATCCCACTATTATGATGATATAGAAATGCAAATGCGTTTAAATCGATTCGCAAGCATTGCTTATATTTACAATATGTTTAAGCACAAACTAATCTTTGGGGTTAGTAACATGTACGATGAAGTGATGAACAAGGTATACAATGTCAACATATCCAACGGGATTATGGATTTTATGGCGAAATATGGTTTAGTTGGCTTTGTATATTTGATGTCCTGTTATGCAAAATTTTGTAAAAAAAATGTAAAATACTTTGAATGCGTCGTCTACTGTGTATTGGTCATGATTGTATTGGGGTTTGGTTCTCCAATCTTGACTACACCGATAGCACTGATGTTTTTGTTCCTCCCTTATTACAAATTTCCTGAGCTCATTTACGTACTGGTTAAAAAGCCAGTTCAAGTAAATATCGAATATTCTTCTGCAAACTAAGCTGTATAACTCTTATGAAAATAGCTGTTTTGTTGGCAACACACAATAGGAAAGTCAAAACGCTTACCTGTTTGGGCAATCTAAAAGGCCAGGAAATCCCGGATGACCTGCATTTAGAAGTTTTTCTGACCGATGACGCGTCTACCGACGGGACAACGAAGGCAATTCTGGAACAATATCCCGAGACCCATGTCTACCACGGCAGTGGTAATTTGTTCTGGGCTGGAGGAATGATCCACTCATGGACGATGGCACTCTCTGCCAATGCAGACTATTACTTGTTATTAAACGATGATACTTTTCTGCAAAGGGATACCGTAAAAATCATGTTGCAAAGCTGCACTGACCATGTTGCAAAACATGGCCAGCAAGCCATCAGTGTGGGAACAACTAAAGACCCAAATTCTGAGGAAATAACCTACGGAGGTAGAAAATTGTATTCCAGGTATCAGCCACAGAGTTACCGCGTGGAGCCCCAAGCGCATAGCATCGAATGTGACATGGCAAATTCGAACATTATGATGGTTCCTGCTGAAATTGTGGCTAAAATTGGCACTTTGTCCAAAGAATTCACGCATGCCATCGCGGATTTCGATTATACCTTAAGGGCCAAAAAAGCTGGATTTTCGGTGATTGTCGCGCCAGGTATTCTTGGAATTTGTGCCAATGATCATGAGAAAAACTGGAAATCTGGTGACGTGAAACTTTCAGAAAGGGTGAAGTATTTGTATAGCGTAAAGGGGCTGGCCTACAAAGAATACTTGCTATTTATAAAAAAACATTTTCCTTTAAATTTACCCGCATCTTTTTTGAAATTATGGCTAAAAACGCTATTCCCGCTGGTGTATGACGTATTTAAAAAAACAGCTTGAATGCATTCATTTCCGACCTTCCCAAAACAATACGATGTTCTCAATCTTGGCTAAACAAAGTTAGATGAAAATTCTGATCATCCATTCATTTTATCGGGAAAAGGGTGGAGAGGACAACATGGTACTTGGAAAAATAGCTTTGCTGAAAGATGCCAGCTTTGAAGTGGAGCTGTTGGCTTTCCAAAACCCTTCACATGTATTAAGCGCACTTGTTGTTTTATTTTTTGCGGTTTTTAATGTATCGTCGTTCTTCAAAACAATAAAGACAATACGCAAATACCAACCGGATATCGTTCATTTGCACAATTGGCATTTTGCTGCTTCGCCTTCGGTGATTATTGCAGCGCATTTTTTCAAAATACCGATAGTATTGACCGCGCACAATTTTCGGCTAATTTGCCCCTCGGCAATATTGTTTTATAAAGGAGATCTTTTTTTAGAAAGTTTGAAGGAGAAATTCCCCTGGACTGCCATTAAAATCGGGGCCTATAGAAACTCAAGTCTGCAGACTTTCTGGCTGGCTTTTACCGTTTATTTGCATAAAAAATTAAAAACCTGGCAAAAGGTAAGCAGGTTCATTGTTTTTTCGGAATTCATGAAGGACATCTTTGTACAATCAACCTTTGGGATTCCGGCAAATAAGTTCACCATTAAGCAAAACTCTATCACCGACCCCCCCTTTGGGGTGAGCGTTGCCAGAAAGAATCATTTTGTATTTGTAGGCAGATTGGTTGTTGAAAAAGGGATTGATGTCTTGTTGGATGCTTTTGCCAACACAAATTTCCAACTGCTTATATATGGATACGGCCCTCTGGAGCAAAAGGTTAGGGATTTCGCAGCGCTGCATCAAAACATTACCTACAAAGGTGCTTTGCCTCATGATGACTTGTTCGATGAATTGCGAAAATGTAGTGCACTTATTTTTCCTTCGATCTGGTTTGAAGGTATGCCATTGACCGTAATTGAAGCCTTTTCAACGGGTACTCCGGTCATTGCGAGTAATCTGGGGGCAATGTCAACAATGATTCAGGATCACTACAATGGATTGCATTTTGAAGCTGGAAACCCCGTCGATCTTGCTCAGAAATTGGCTTACTGGAGCGCATGTTCGGAAAATGAAAAGGAGCTTTATTCGCAAAGAGCAAGAGTGGCATATGAAAAAAATTACACCCCGCAAGCCAACATTCAACGCCTGGAGTCAATATATGCAGATGTGAAAAGTGAGTACGGATTGAAGCCACAGCTCATCGAAAACTAACCTAATTTAATTTCAAATGAACATCGCATGAAAAAAGTGGCAATCATCCAAAGAACCCTGGTGCAATACCGACGAGAATTCTTTGAAGGGCTGAAAAATGCGCTTGCTGAAGAAGGGGTAGAATTGACATTGATCTACGGCAAACAAAACAATGATGAAGGGCTGAAAAATGATGCGGTAGAATTGGCCTGGAGTAAATACATCCCCAATAAAACGTTGAAATTTGGCAATAGCACTCTGGTTTGGCAGCCTTGTTTGAACGAGCTGAAAGACAAGGATTTAATCGTAGTGGAATCTGCAAACAAGTTGATTTTGAACTACCTTTTAATGATCAAAAGACGTTTTTCAAATACCAGATTGGGCTTCTGGGGGCATGGCAGAAATAAGCAGGATACGTTGAATAGCTTCGCCAATCAATTCAAGTATCTTTTTTTGAAACAATGCGATTGGTGGTTTGCCTACACCAGTGGGGTAAAAGATTTTCTTATTGAAAAAGGTTACCCTCAAGCACAAATCACGAATGTGCAAAATGCCATAGATACGCAATTTATCCAGCAGGAATACGCCCAAACTACTGACCTCGAAACAACAGCATTGAAAAAGGAATTGGGCATAGAGAGTGATCAGGTTGGAATCTTTTGTGGAGGAATTTATCCGGAAAAGCGGATTGATTTTTTGCTGGAAAGTTGCCTAAGGGTAAAACAGGAAGTCCCCGATTTTCACATGATTTTTATTGGCTCAGGTATTGATGCCACAAAAATAATCCAGGCAGCCGCACAGTACCCCTGGATACATTATGTCGGACCAAAATTCGGAAAAGATAGGGTCAAGTATTTCAAAATTTCAGCCCTCTTCTTGATGCCAGGACTGGTAGGATTGGGCATTTTGGATGCTTTCGCACTTGAAACACCCATCGTGACAACCCGCTATGAATTTCATAGCCCGGAAATCGAGTACCTCGAAGATGGAAAAAACGGACTGATTGTTGACAATACAATCACCCATTACAGCAAGGCAGTTGTCCAGCTTTTGTTAAGCGCGCAATACAAGCAGATGTTGGAACATTGCAGGTACAGCGCCGAAAAATACACGATTGAAAACATGGTGGAAAACTTTAAGATGGGAATACTCAAAGCCATGCAATGAGTATTTCCCGAAAAGTATTGTATAACCCGAATTTGAAAGCAATGGAACATAAAATCCCATTCAACAAACCATTTCTAACCGGAAAGGAAGAACACAATATTGGCCTTGCCATGAAGTCAGGACACCTTAGTGGGAATGGCTCATTTACACAAAAATGCCAGAACTATTTTGAATCGCAGTACCGTTTCCGCAAATGTCTTTTGACAAGCTCCTGTACGGATGCCTTGGAAATAGCGGCCATACTGCTAGACATACAGGCCGGAGATGAAGTCATCGTGCCTTCGTATACTTTTGTTTCTACGGCAAACCCCTTTCTGTTGAGAGGTGCCAAAATTGTATTTGCTGATTCCAGAGCAGATCATCCGGGTATTGACGAGCTGAGCATCGAAGCATTAATCACGCCGAAAACCAAAGCCATCGTAGTTGTTCATTATGCCGGAGTCGCCTGCGACATGGACACCATAATGGAGCTCGCAAATCGCTATGGATTGTGGGTAGTAGAAGATGCAGCTCAAGCCATCGATGCGTATTACAAGGGCAGGCCTTTGGGGGGAATTGGTCATTTAGGGGCTTTTTCCTTTCACGAAACGAAGAACATTATTTGTGGGGAGGGTGGATTATTAGTGATTAACGATGAACGCTTTATCAAACGTGCAGAAATCATTTGGGAAAAAGGGACCAACCGCTCTGCATTTTTCAGAGGAGAAGTTGATAAATATGGTTGGGTAGACATTGGATCTTCTTTTTTACCCTCAGAACTTATTGCTGCCTTTTTATATGCCCAGTTGGAAAACCTAAGTTTCATTCAAAAAAGAAGGACGGAAATTTGGGAAAGATATTACGAAAATTTAAAGGGTTTTGCCATGGAACAAAACATCATGCTGCCCTATGTTCCGGAATATGCAACGAACAATAGTCACATGTTTTACCTCGTCTTGAAAAACGTACAAGAACGTACTACACTCATTCAGCAGCTCAAGGAAAAAAACATTCATGCAGTGTTTCATTATTTATCCTTACACAAAAGCTCTTTTTACAAGGGGAAACATGACCAACGGGAACTTCCGAACAGCGATAGCTATACTGATTGTTTGCTTCGCTTGCCACTGTTTTTTGAACTAACTGAACAGGATCAGAACCGAGTTGTCGAGACCCTTAAGAATTCATTGTCAATCGTTAAGAATTAGAGAGATGAAAATTTTAATCATTCATACCTTTTACCGATTCAAAGGCGGAGAAGACAATTTAGTGCTTGACGAAATGGCTTTGTTGCAAGGGGCCGGATTTACCGTTGAACTATTGCAATTTAAAAACCGAAGTCATTTTTTTAGTGCGCTTTTTCCGGTTTTTTTTCTGCCTTTTAACCTATATTCATTTATTACCACAATCATTAAAATTCGCAAATATCAGCCGGATGTTGTTCATGTACACAATTGGCATTTCGCTGCTTCTCCTTCGGTTGTGGTAGCATGCCATTATTGTAAAGTCCCGGTAGTATTGTCTTTGCACAACTATAGGCTCATTTGCCCTTCTGCAACACTTTTGCACAAAGGAGAGCTGTTTTTGGACAGCATTAAGCAAGAATTCCCCTGGAAAGCAGTCCTGCTTAGCGTCTACAGAAACTCAAGTATTCAAACATTCTGGCTGGCTTTTAGCATTTACCTGCATAAAAAATTAAAAACCTGGCAAAAGGTGAGCGCTTATGTCGTCAATTCAGAGTTTGAAGTCAAAACCTTCCTGCAATCGACGCTGGGCATTCCTGAAGACAAATTCGTAATCAAAAGCAATTCAATTCCTGACCCTTCTTTTGATGAGGGGGTCAAAAGGGGCAATTATTTTGCATTCATCGGGAGATTGGTTTCCGAAAAAGGGGTAGATGTTTTGCTGGAAGCTTTTGCAAAAAACAACCTTGAACTGGTGATTTATGGCTATGGTCCTTTGGAGCAAAAAGTAAAAACGAGTGCAATGCTGCACCCCAATATAACCTACAAGGGGGCTTTGCCGCATGAAAAATTATCAGAGGAATTGCGGAACTGCACCGCACTAATCTTTCCATCTATTTGGTACGAAGGCATGCCTTTAACTTTATTGCATGCTTTTTCAACGGGAACGCCCATTATCGCTAGTAACATTGGGGCCATGTCAACCATGGTTAAGGACCATCACAATGGACTGCACTTTAGAACGGGGGATGCAGCTGATTTAGCCCAAAAATTGGAGTACTGGAATAACCTGCCCGAAACGGAAAAAGAAGCAATCGGACTAAGATCAAGAGAAACATATGAAGATTGTTACACGCCAGAAAGCAATTTAAAAAGCCTACAGTCTGTGTACGATGGGGCGAAAAAAAGAACTGCATACGAATTGGATTACCACAACAGCTACGAATGAAGAACTATACCTCTACCTCGTTTTTTAATTTCAAGCTTTTTTCGGGATCGCTAGATGAACTCGTTTCAGGTCAGAAAATTCTAGTCAGTACGCTCAATCAGTACTCGTATTGCATCGCAGAAAAAGATCCAGAATTTAAAAAAGCACTAATCGGCTCAGACGTATTGCTTCCTGACGGGGTGGCCATTACTGCCTCTATCCGCTGGTTAAGCGGAGAAAAAGTATCGAAGATTGCAGGAGCGGATGTGCATGAATACCTGTTGTCGTACCTGAATAGCAAAGGCGGAAAATGCTTTTATTTGGGGTCTTCGGAGGAAGTATTGTTGAAAATCCAAAACCGCCTGAAAAAAGATTATCCCCGGGTTAGCGCTGGGTTTTGCTCACCACCCTATAAAGTTTCCTTTACAGCGGAAGACAGTCATGCGATGATTGAAGCAGTGAATGCTTTTCAACCCGAGGTATTGTTTGTGGGGATGACGGCTCCAAAGCAAGAAAAATGGGCTTACCAATTTCACTCAGCTTTGGATGTTAGGATAACCTGCTGTATTGGCGCTGTCTTTGATTTTTATGCGGGAAGTATGAAGCGCCCAAGCCAGTTGTGGATTGATTTGGGATTGGAATGGCTCGGAAGATTGATTAGTGAGCCAAAAAGATTGTGGAGACGATACCTCTACTACGGTCCCATCTTTATCTATGGGATGATTAAGGAAAAAATTAAAACAGAACCATAATGAAAGCAATTATTCTAGCTGGCGGCCTTGGTACCCGCTTATCAGAAGAAACAGTCCTTAAACCAAAGCCCATGGTTGAAATTGGTGGGAAACCCATTTTATGGCACATCATGAAAACATATTCCCACTACGGAATAAATGAATTCATCATCTGCTGCGGGTACAAAGGATATGTCATTAAAGAGTATTTCGCCAATTACTTCCTGCATCAGTCGGACATAACTTTTGATATGGCGACCAATACGATGGAAGTTCATGAAAAGAGAGCAGAACCCTGGAAAATAACACTGGTTGATACAGGTGAAGATACCATGACTGGCGGACGACTCAAGCGGGTCGAAGCTTATGTAAAAGACGAAGAAGCATTTTGTTTTACCTACGGAGATGGGGTAGGCAGTGTTGATATCAATGCTTTGATTGATTTTCATTTAAAACACGGGAAAGAAGCCACTCTTACCGCAACCTACATTCCTGGCCGTTTTGGCGCCTTGGATCTTTCAGAAGACCAGGTCAATAGTTTTAAAGAGAAACCCAAAGGCGATGGTGCCATGATCAATGGTGGTTATTTTGTACTGTCACCAAAAGTCCTGCAAAGGATTGAGGGCGATCCTACCGTTTGGGAACAAGAGCCTTTGAATAAACTGGCTGAGGATGGCCAATTGATGGCTTACCGCCACGAGGGCTTTTGGCTGCCTATGGATACCATTCGTGACAAAAATGACCTCCAACAAATGTGGGATTCGGGCAAAGCTCCCTGGAAGGTTTGGAAATAATCACGACACCCATATTTCTGTTGATTTACCCCAAATTTGTCGACTACTCCTATTTCCATATGTGTACTTTTCATTACATCAATCATCAAACAGCTAGCACAATGGAAACAAGTACTTTTACCCGAACTTACCTCCTCCCTATGGTTGTATTTTTTTTATTGATTTTTCCTTATTCGCTATTGTTTATTCAAACACCAGTACAAATAGAGAACCTCACTGTAGAAGACGGGATTGTTGAAAATTTATCGGCTTTGTTTTATTTTTCAGCAAGTTGTGTCTGCATTTTGCTCTTTGTTAAATCCAGGTCTCCCAAGAAAATTTACCTTCTTGAAGGCAGAAGGAATTATTTTTATCTGGCTTTGGGATTACTTTTCTTTTTTTGTGCGGGTGAAGAAATCAGTTGGGGACAACGCATCATTGGCATTGCCACAACAGAATGGCTTGCGGATCATAACCTGCAAGGAGAAACTAATTTACACAATTTAAAGATCCTTTATGCAAAGGATAGAAGTACCACTGGTGAAGTACAATTAGGACTTAGCCATTGGTTGTCGCCAGAAGGCATTCTAATATTATTTTGGCTTGGCTTCTGTTTGTTCATTCCTACTATCAATGCGCTATCTCAGAAGGTAAATAAATTCACCAGCAAAATCTATTTTCCACTTGTTCCCCTTTGGGTTGGCGCATTCTTTGTATTGAATCAACTTATTTACACGCTATTTAAAGCAAAGGAACTATTTGCAGTTCATCCAATGGCTGAATTTAAAGAAACCAATTGTGCATTTCTTTTTCTGATTGCAAGTATTTCATTGTATTTGCTTTACAAAAAAAAGATGCAACCAATCTAGATTGAACCTTATCATACACTCAATTCATTTCATTTCACCATGAAAATACTCATCACCGGCAACCTCGGCTATGTTGGCCCAGGGATTGCCAAAGAATTTCGAAAATTTCATCCCGATGCTTTCCTGATTGGTTATGATATTGGATATTTTGCCAAATACATAACCAGCAACACGATTAGCCCTGATTCGCTGCTCAATGCGCAGTACTTCGGCGATGTACGGCAATTCCCGGAGCACTTGCTGGAAGGAGTCGATGTAGTGGTTAGTTTGGCCGCTATTTCCAATGACCCGATCGGCAACCGCTTCGAAGAGCCAACCCTGGAGATCAACTACAAAGCCAATATTGAAATCGCCAAAATGGCCAAAAGGCAAGGGGTGAAAAAATTCATTTTTGCTTCCAGCTGTAGTGTATACGGGAGTGCTGAAGATGCACCCCGCGTTGAATCCTCTACACTGGATCCCCTCACCGCTTATGCCAAGTCTAAAGTACTGTCTGAAGAAGGACTGGAAGGACTGGCTGCGGAGGGGTTTCAAATTACCTGTTTGCGTTTTGCCACTGCCTGCGGAATGAGCGACCGCTTGCGCCTGGACTTGGTACTCAATGATTTTGTAGCAGGGGCTATAACCTCAGGCAAGATTACTATCCTCAGCGACGGGTCGCCCTGGAGGCCACTGATTAATGTTTTAGATATGGCTCGCGCAATCCGTTGGGCGGCAGAACGGGAGAATCGCAATGGAGGAACCTTCATTACCGTCAATACCGGAAGCAATCAATGGAATTATCAAGTCAAAGATTTGGCTTTAGAGATTCAGAAAATCCTGCCGGGGATTGCCGTGTCCATCAACCCAGACGCACAACCAGATAAACGTTCCTATCGGGTGAGTTTCGATCTTTTTGAATCCTTGGCACCACAGCATCAGCCTCAATATAGGCTTCAGGATACTGTGAAGGGATTGATTCAGGGGCTGGAATCTATTCATTTTCAAGACGCCAATTACCATCAGTCGGAACTGATTCGCTTAAACGTCATTAAGGATTTATTGGCTCGGCAAACTATGGATAGTCAACTAAAGCTGGTGTATGATTTTTCATAAAACAGCCTTGGAAGGTGCCTACATCATAGATCTGGAGCCGTTCAGTGACGAACGAGGCTTGTTTGCGCGTACTTTTTGTCAGCGGGAATTCGCAGCCATAGGTCATCACAAGGAATTTGTCCAGTTCAATCACTCTCATTCGAACCAAAAAGGCACTTTGCGCGGCTTACACTATCAACGGCCGCCGCATGCTGAGATCAAGTTAATCCGTTGCATCAAAGGCAGCGTTTTTGATGTAATCGTTGACTTGCGGCATCAGTCACCAACTTTTTTACAACATGTTGGTGTCGAATTGTCCGAACAGAATTTGCGGATGATTTATGTGCCGGAGGGTTTTGCGCATGGATTTCAGACCTTACAAGATCATAGTGAACTCATTTACCACCACACGGCCTTCTATACACCGGATTCAGATGGAGGCGTTCGATACGACGATCCTAAAATCAACATAGCTTGGCCTTTAACGTTAACCACAATTTCTGAAAAAGACAAAAACCTTCCCTTGCTCTCAGATGCTTTTGCAGGGATGGTATTGTGATCTTTTGATTGGAATTCATCATTTCAACTATTATGCAAACACAAACCAATAAAAACAACTCATCGGGTAGCAGCAAATGTCGCTTTTGTGCAAGTGATCTCGAAGTCGGCGTAGTCGATTTAGGCATGTCGCCTTTATGCCAAAAGCACGTTAAACCAGAACAAGCCAATGAGGCGGAAAAATTTTATCCACTCCATGCCTATGTTTGTCAGGAGTGCTGGTTGGTACAATTGGAAGAGTTTGCCACCCCGGATGAAATTTTTTCCGAGGAATATGGCTACTTTTCTTCTTACTCCGACTCCTGGCTGGAGCATGCCCGCTTGTATACAGAGTTGATGATCGATCGGTTCGGTCTCAATTCGGATAAATTGGTTGTGGAAATTGCCAGCAACGATGGATACCTTTTGCAATGGTTTGTTCAAAAAGGTATCCCTGTTTTGGGGGTTGAGCCTTCCGGGAATGTCGCTGCTGCGGCACGCGAGAAAGGCATTCGTACCGAAGGAATGTTTTTTGGTACCCAAACAGCTCAACACTTGGCCGGACAATATGGCAAAGCCGATTTATTGCTGGGAAACAACGTGTTAGCTCATGTACCCGACCTAAATGACTTTGTACAGGGGATGAAGGAAATGTTGGCAGATGGAGGGGTAATCACGATGGAGTTTCCTCATTTACAAAGGTTGATCGAAGAAAACCAATTCGATACCATTTACCACGAACATTTCTCCTATTTTTCCTTTGTAGCAGTCAATCGGGTTTTTGCGCATCATGGCATTACCTTATTTGATGTTCAGGAATTGTCTACTCATGGGGGCTCCTTGCGCATTTATGGCCGCCATACTGCCGATGAATCCAAACCAATCACCGATAATGTGCGTGAACTTATTCAAAGGGAACAACAGCTTGGTATGGAAACCCTGGAGTACTACGCCACTTTTGAAGAAAAAGTCAAAGAGACCAAACGTAAACTCCTCAGTTTCTTGATCGAGGCAAAACGAGCAGGCAAAACGGTCGTTGGCTACGGCGCACCGGGTAAAGGAAATACCCTCCTGAATTACTGCGGTATCCGCACCGATTTTATGGATTATACCGTTGACCGAAGCCCCCACAAACAGGGGAATTTTCTCCCGGGTACCCACATTCCAATCTACTCCCCAGATAAAATCACGGAAACCCGTCCTGATTATGTCTTGATCCTTCCCTGGAACCTTAAGAAAGAAATCAGTCAACAAATGGCACATGTACAGGAGTGGGGAGGAAAATTTGTTATTCCTATTCCAGAGGTACAGGTTCTGGATTAAAATGGGGCTTATTTTATGGCGTCAATCTTGAGCTTTTACATTGGGTGATGAAGATGTTAGGCTAATCTGAAAGGGTAAAAAATAAAACTCACCACACAAATGCAACACAAAAACTTCGAAAAATCGCTTGAGTTGAAGAAAAAAATTCATCAACTCATTCCAGGTGGCTGTCATACGTATGCAAAAGGCGACGACCAGTTTCCCGAATTTCATCCCCCTTATCTTACCAAAGGTGAGGGGTGTCGGGTATGGGACGTTGATGGCAATGAGTACATCGAATACGGGATGGGGTTGCGTGCAGTAGCGCTGGGACATGCATATCCCGCAGTAATTACTGCAGCTTGCCAACAAATGTGGAAGGGCATCAATTTCGCCCGTCCGGCTACCATAGAACTGGAAGCAGCCGAGGCATTTTTAAAAGTAGTGCCTGGTGCCGATATGGTCAAATTTGCTAAAAATGGATCAGATGTTACCACCGCTGCACTCAAACTTTCAAGGGCTTACACCGGGCGGGATATGGTGGCCATTTGTGCAGATCATCCCTTCTTTTCGGTTGACGACTGGTTCATTGGCACCACAACAGTCAATGCGGGCATACCCCAGTCCGTACGTGACTTGACCGTAAGCTTTCAATTCAATAACTTAGAAAGTGTAAAGTCCTTATTTGATCAATACCCAGGTCAACTGGCCTGCTTGATCATGGAAGTAGAAAAAAACGACCCCTTTGATCCACAATTCCTCCACGGAGTGCAGCAATTGTGCAAAGACAATGGCACTGTATTCATTCTGGATGAGATGATTACGGGTTTTCGCTGGCACATTGGTGGGGCACAAACCCTTTACAATATCGTCCCTGATCTCTCTACTTTTGGCAAAGCCATGGGCAATGGATTCGCTATTTCGGCTTTGGCGGGAAAAAGAGAAATCATGGAATTGGGCGGTTTATACCACGATCAGGAAAGGGTCTTTTTACTATCCACCACCCATGGTGCCGAAAATCACGCCTTGGCCGCATTTATTGCAGTGGTTAAAGAGTACCAGGAAAAAGACGTGATTGGACACATGCAAGTTCAAGGCGAAAGGCTTCGGCAGGGTCTCAATCAATCCATTGCCGAGCATGGCCTGCAAGATTATGTAGGGGTACACGGTTTTCCGGTTTGTTTGGTTTTTTCTACCCGCGACGAACAGCGCCGCCCCTCCCAACCATTCCGAACTTTATTGTTGCAAGAATTGATCAAAGGAGGAGTTATCGCACCCAATTTGGTATTGAGTTATGCGCACAAAGAGAAAGACATTGATCAAACGGTTGGTATATTTCATAAAGCGCTTGCGATTTACCGCAAAGCAATCGATGAAGGTGTCGAAAATTATTTAGAAGGGGAAGCAGTACAACCTGTTTACCGGAAATGGAACCAGTTGGAAAAGAACCATTAATTTAGATTTATGGAAAACTTAACTTCGATAGGCACAAGTATGTATGCCTTGGCCGAAAGACTATTTCCCATTTGTAGAAGCATCACCGGGAATGGTGTACGGCAATCGCTGCGTATCTTGCAGGAATACATACCAATAGAAATACATGAAGTGCCTAGCAATACGCCTGTTTTCGATTGGACCGTTCCTAAAGAATGGAACATTCGAGATGCATGGGTTGTAGGTCCTGACGGGAAAAAAGTAATTGATTTTAAGGAACACAATCTCCATATCCTGCAATACAGCACATCTGTACACAAAGTGTTGGGATTAGAGGAGTTGAAGAAGCACCTCTTTACACTGCCCGACAAACCTGATCTGATTCCTTACCGGACTTCCTATTATCAGGAAAACTGGGGTTTTTGCCTGGCCCACAACCGATACCTGGAATTACCGGATGGGGATTATGAGGTTTACATTGATTCAACGTTGGAAGAAGGCAGTTTGACCTACGGTGAGCTTTATATTCCTGGTGATTCGGAGGAGGAGGTACTTTTTTCGGCACACATTTGTCACCCTTCTTTGGCCAATGATAACCTTTCCGGGATAAGTTTACTGACCTTTCTGGCCAGGTTCCTCCAAGAACAAAAAAACAGGTATTCCTATCGATTTTTATTCATTCCCGGAACCATCGGTTCCATTACCTGGCTGGCGCTGAATGAACACAAAGCAAAAAACATCAAACACGGCCTGGTTGTTTCTCTGGTGGGGGATGCTGGTGGGTTCACTTTTAAAAAAAGCCGACGAGGCGATTCCGAAATCGACCAAGTGGTCGCATACGTATTGAGAAATTCGGGATATCCTTGCGAAATCATTGATTTTTTCCCTTATGGATATGATGAGCGTCAATTTTGTTCGCCGGGATTTAATCTGCCTGTTGGAAATCTAACTCGTTCACCTTTTGGTAGTTACCCTGAATATCATACCTCTGGCGACAACCTTCAGCTGATTCAGCCCGCTTTTCTTCAAGCCTCGTTTGACATTTATTTAGAGATCGTTGAGATTTTAGAACAGAACGTATATTATCAAAATCTTTATCCAAAATGTGAACCTCAATTGGGAAAAAGGGGCTTGTACGAAGCAATTGGAGGTGACAGTGACCAAAAAGACCTACAAATGGCAATGCTTTGGATGCTGAATTATGCAGATGGGAACAACTCTCTTTTAGATATTGTGGAAAAATCAAAAATATCATTTAAATTGATGTATAAAAGCAGTAAATTACTCGTAGAAAATAAATTATTAGCATAAGTCGGAAAATAGAAGGAGTTACTTTTCGTTCCTATTTACGAGTAACTTATATAAAAAAACCGATTATGAAACAATTCACTCTATTCTCACTGCTGATTCTTGGCAGTGCACTAAACTCATTTGCAGCCAATTACTATTTTTCTGCCTCAACAGGAGATGACAGCAGAAGCCCGTTACAGGCACGAAATGCTCAAACTCCTTGGAAAACCATAACCAAGTTAAATTCCTTTTTTACCCAGCTCCAACCAGGAGATTCCGTATTGTTCAAACGAGGCGAAGTTTTTTCTGGGGGTATTCAAATAGTTAAGTCCGGTGCGGCTTCTTTACCTATTGTTATAGCTGCTTATGGAAAAGGTGCACTTCCCGTGATCAGTGGATTTTCCAATATTTCAACCTGGACCGCGCTTGGTGGCGGTATATATGAAAGCCCGGTGATCAACACACCTGGAAAAGTAAACATGGTGGCCATCAACAATACCAGTTACGCCATGGGCAGGTACCCCAATGCAGATGCTACAAATAAAGGTTTTTTAACCTTTGAAGGACACGGAAGCTTGTACCTCACTGACAATCAACTTCCCGAAAGCCCTACCTGGAATAATGCAGAGTTGGTGGTTCGAACTTCCCGATGGACCATCGAAAGAGTACCAATTACCACTACGTCTAAAGCCAGAATCAACTACAGTAAGGCTACCGATTACAATTTGGAGGATGGCTATGGTTATTTCATTCAGAATCACATCAAAACCCTGGATCAATTTGGGGAGTGGTATTACAATCCAACTACTAAAAAACTCAATGTCTTTTTTGGTGCCAAATCTCCCGCTGCTTATGTCGTACAGATCGCAACGACCAATACCTTAATTGAGTCAAAAGCCAATGACATTGTGATCGCCAACCTTTCCATTCAGGGGGCCAATCAATATGGTGTTTATTCCAATACTGCGAATTTGAAAAACCTGAAGATCAAAAATTCACAGATTTTGTTTTCAGGAATTGATGCCATACGTATATACAATTGTGCTAATTTTACTTTGGAAAATTCGGAAATAATCAATTCAAATAGCATCGCAGTTAACCTGAAATACAACGCTACCGATGCGGTGTTAACCAAAAACAAAATCCGAAATTCGGGCATTTTTCCCGGCATGATTACCGAAAACCAAGCATACGGAATCATCAGCTACACGAAAGGATTTAAAGCAGAATACAATCAAATCATCAAAACGGGATATGTTGGTATTAGATTTGCCGGTGACAATAATATCATCAAGAATAACTACATCGATACTTTTTGCCTGGTTATTGATGATGGAAGTGGCATTTACACCTGGACAGGAAAGGCAAATACGACTTTTCTGAATCGTAGTGTTGTTGGCAATATTGTGCTAAATGGTTTAGGCGCACCTGAGGGGACCAATCGTACCGATTATGCTGCTGCGGAAGGAATTTATTTGGATGACAATGCTACAAACGTTGATGTGATAGGAAATACCGTTGCCAATTGTGTCAACAATGGCATCTATGTTCACAATGCCAGAAACATCAAAGTTCAGAACAATACCCTTTTCAACAACAAAGTACAAATCAAGACGGTTCATGATGATTTAGGAAACCCCATTACGAATGCAGTTTTTACCAGCAATGTTTTTTTCTCAAAAATGACCGATCAATACACTTTTTATTTCAAGTCAAAGGCAAATGACTTTGCTGCGATGGGTAGCTTTTCTGGGAATTATTACGCCCGCCCCTTTGACGAAAACTTAAGCATCATGGCGGACTACAACCAGTCGGGTGTAGGCAATGTCCAAAAAATGTACGATACCAGAAGCCCCCTGCTTCCGTATGGGAAAAACCTGGATAACGGTGGAGGTTCAATGCGATTCCGGCCATACAATCTAGTTTCAGTCGATGACAGCCGCAATAAATACGGCATTCCTGGGTTCGAAAACAGCAATTCGGGCTTGTCTTGTTGGTCACCTAAAGGCGATTGTGCCACAGCTTGGTCAACAACCAGTGTGCTGGACAAAAGAGCGGTAAAAATTTCGGGGAAAAGCCTGGGGGTTGTGGCATTAAATTGTGGAGCAATAGATCGGTCCAAACAGTACATTCTTCGTTTTAGTGCGGTGGCTGAAAGAGAAACCCAGATTGAGGTGTTTTTAAGACATAGTACATCCCCCTGGAGTCCACTGTCAACCTCGAAAAAAATTTACATCAATCCAAACAGGACGGAATACGAAGTACTATTTTCATTTCCGACCTCGGTATCGGCAGCTCACCTGATTTTTCAAGCATTCAATGAGAATTTTTCCTATTGGCTGGATAATGTAGGTTTGTATGAAGCTTCTGCCATTAAAATGAAAGAGGATGAAATCATAAGATTCGAATACAATCCAACCTCATCTGATAAAACAATCCTCTTGGCAACTAGTTACGTGGATGTAAAAAATACCACCTATACCGACAAAGTGGTTTTGAAGCCTTATACCTCTATTGTTTTGATGAAAAAAACGGGAAACCTTCCCAATTCCTCTGGTAGCATAGAAGGTTTCAACTCTCACATCGATGAATGCCGGGTACTGTTGAATTGGACATGGACACTTAATGGCAGTTTTGACCATTTTGAATTGGAGGAAAGTAGTGATGGAATTACTTTCGCTTCAATTGCAAAAATCAACGGCAATGGAAAAACAGGATTACAATCCTTTCAATTCCTTGATGCTGAAATTGGGAATGTGAATTATTATAGGTTGAAGTACGTCTACAAAGATGGAAAATCTTCCTATTCCGAAATTCTTGAAGAAAAAACAAACTGCGATGCTAGCGACTGGCAAATTTACCCTAACCCTCTAAATGGGGGAAACGCAGAATTAACCATCAAGTTATTTACACGACAGCCTTCGGTCATCTTTACCATTATTGATCAATTTGGCCGAAAAATCAAAACTTTCCAGGCAGAAACCATCTCTGGTTGGAATACAATAAGATGGAATTTGCCCGATTTGTACGCTGGAATGTACTACCTTCATCATTCAGGCAGCCTGCTCAGTAAGGCACTCCCTTTTGTGGTGAGCAAAAGCTAGCTCTTCCTTAAGATCAATAGTCCGTGGAATTTCAGGTGCTAAGGCCTTCGACCTCAGCTCCTGAAATGCACGGACTATTTTTATGTAAACCATAGCCGAATTTTAAAAAAATAATTGAGCAGCCACCAAGGGCTGCCACGAACATTAGCGTTTTCTGCGCAGATCCAAACACCAACCACTCTCTGCCGCCATCGGCACCTCCAGGGGCATTTCCACCTCCCGCTCTCCAAACACCCTGGTTTCCCGTACCACTTCTGTTTCTTCACTCGGCGGAGCAACCGTCAAGGTGGTTTGTGTATGCCCATAATCCCAGAAACGGCTGATCCGGCGGCCCTCCGCTTCGAAGCTGTTCACGGGATAAGTCTCGTAAGCCCGGCCACCTGGGTGCGCTACATGGTAGGTACAGCCGCCGATGGAGCGTTTGTTCCAGGTGTCGTACACGTCGATAACCAGGGGCACGTCCACTGCTACGGTAGGGTGCAAAGCACTCGGCGGCGCCCAGGCTTTGTATCGAATCCCCGACACATATTCTCCATTGATGCCCGTACTGCGCAAAGGCAAGCGTACCCCATTGCACAACAACCAATACCGTTCAGCATTGATACCCGTTACCTTTACTTCTAGGCGTTCGACCGAAGAATCTACAAAGCGGGCGGTACCCGAGTTGCTCATCTCTTCACCCAGTACATTCCAGGGCTCGATGCCGCTGCGCAGCACCATTTGTACATCACCTACCTGGACACGACCCAGGAAAGGGAAGCGGAATTCAAAGAAAGGCTCCAACCACTCCATTTTGAAGGGGAAGCCCGCTGCCTGCATTTGGGTGCACACATCGCGCAAGTCCTCGCGCACGTAGTGGTGCAGGAGGTATTTATCGTGGAGTTCGGTTCCCCAACGCACCAGTCTTTGGCGATAAGGTTTTTTCCAGAACCAGGCAATCAAGGTGCGGATGAGCAGGAGCTGCACCAGGCACATTTCCTTACTCGGTGGCATATCAAAAGCGCGGAGTTCCAACAGACCCAGTCGCCCGGAAGAAGAATCGGGGCGATACAATTTATCGATGCAAAATTCAGCGCGGTGGGTATTGCCCGTGATGTCGACCAAGAGGTTGCGGAAAATGCGGTCGGTCAACCAAAAGGGGAGATTGTCTTCGCCCGGCTCAGGGATCTGGCTGAACGCAATCTCCAGTTCGTACAACATTTCTGCCCGCCCTTCATCCACCCGGGGTGCCTGACTGGTGGCTCCAATAAATGCTGTGGAAAAAAGGTAGCTCAAACCCGGATGGTTTTGCCAAAAACAGATCAAGCTGCGCAGCAAATCAGGACGCCGCAAAATGGGACTATCGGCCGGTGAAAGGCCTCCAATGGTGATGTGATTTCCACCCCCAGTGCCCGTGTGTTTGCCATCCAGCATAAATTTCTCTGCCCCCAGACGGCTTTGCCGGGCTGCTTCAAACAATTGCTCGTAATTGAACAGCACCTCACTCCAGGACTTGGCGGGCTGGATGTTGATTTCTACTACGCCAGGGTCGGGCGTCACGGCTAGTTTTTCAATTCGATTGTCGCGGGGCGGCTCGTAACCCTCAATGATGATCGGAATTTGCAAACGTATCGCCGCTGCCTCCACTGCCGCTAGCAGTTCCAGGTAATGCTCGATGAGTTCACAGGGAGGCATAAAGACATAGATTTTCCCTTCCCGAGCTTCCACACACAGGGCCGTTTTGATGGTGATCATCAATTTTTCGGGACGATAATCGTCTTTTTCGGCCAGCTCCTTTTTCTTTTTGATGAGGTAAAGTGGGTCTTTGAGCTTGGCTTCCTCTTCATCTACCTCCTCTGCTTTGTATACCTTGGGATTGCTCATGCGCTCGGGTATCCGCTCATCTGCGGGGAGATGGTAGCGATCCGCCACTTTATCATGGTATTGCAAAAGGGTACCTACCTCCTCAAATGGGCTGCGTTCGATGGGCTCTTCCTGTTGTTCAGCGGTGAGTTCTGGCAAACGATCGAGGGGAATTCGCAAGCCCATCGGGGAATTACCCGGCAACAAAAACAGGTGCTTGCGGCTGAATTTCCAGGCACAACTCCACCAATGTTCGGTATCGCGGTTCCATGCTAAGGGAAGTGCAAATCCACTAGGGTTGTTTGGCCCGCGGTCGAGCAGTTCCATCAGGGTACGCCGCTCGATGGTGTCCCGCATGTTGATTTTAAGCGGATCGACGTTGTCCGGCAAGTTTCCTTCTTCCCAGAGGAAATAAACAAGGTCTTCGTAAGCCGGGCAGCGATTGGCCGGATTTACGCCCAGGTATTTGGCCATTTCGACGATGAAAGCTTCGGCGTGGGTATGGTCAAATTTGTACTCGCCAGTAATGTCTGCCAGCCATTGGGGGTTGCGCCACATGGTTTGGCCGTCTTTGCGCCAGAACAAGGTGTAGGCCCAACGGGGGATTGGTTCACCCGGGTACCATTTGCCCATGCCATAATGGATGAAGCCCCCTTTGCCAAAAATATCTTTGAGTTTGTGGGCCAGGTCGTTGCCGAGTTTGCGCTTGAGTGGGCCATCGGCAGCGCCATTCCATTGCTCGGATTCCATATCGTCAATAGAAACGAAGGTCGGCTCGCCACCCATACTCAGGCGTACGTCATCTTTCAACAACTCCTGATCTACAGCGTGGCCAAGAGCGATAACCTGAGCCCACTCCGCGTCACTGTAAGGTTTGGTGACCCGTGGATCTTCGTGGATGCGCTCCACGGTATTGCTGTAATGAAAAATGGTTTGACAAGGTTCCAAACCTCCCGTAATCGGCGCAGCGCTGCCTGGGTCAGGCGTACAAGCCAGCGGGATATGGCCCGCCTCAGCCAACAAGCCCGAGGTGGCATCCAGCCCAACCCAACCCGCACCAGGGATGAATACTTCGGCCCAGGCGTGGAGGTCGGTAAAATCTGCCTCGGGGCCGGAGGGGCCATCGAGGGCTTTTTGATCGGCTTTGAGTTGAACCAGATAACCGGATACAAAACGGGCCGCCAAACCAAAATGCCGAAACGCCTGCACCAGCACCCAGCCCGAATCGCGGCAAGAGCCCAGGGCTTTACTCAGGGTTTCTTCACAACTCTGCACCCCCGTTTCCAGCCGGATGGTATAGTTGACCAGTTTGTTTAAATGCTGATTGACGTTGACCAGAAAATTAACGGTGATGTCGTTGAGGTAGGGTTTACATTCCTCTATGAACTGCATTAATAGCGGCCCACGTTCAGTCACCTCCAGGTAAGGCGCCAGTTCTTTAAGCAGTTGGGTATCGTATTGAAAGGGAAATTTCTCGGCGTATTCTTCCAAAAAGAAGTCGAAGGGGTTGATGGCGCGCAATTCCGCAATCACCTCCACATCGACTTTAAACTCCTTGACCCGATCTGGGAAAACTACCCGGGCCATAAAATTGCCGAAGGGATCTTGCTGCCAATTGACGAAATGCGGCTCCGGGCTGATTTTCATCGAATAGGCTGCAATTTCGGTGCGGGAATGTACCGCAGGGCGCAGGCGGATGGTTTGGGGCCAAAGTTTAACCAATCGGTCGTACTCGTAATGGGTGCTGTGGCGGATCGCTACTTTAATGGCCATGGTGAAAAATTTTCGGGCTATGGTAAAATCGAGCAATTAAATTCAAACACTTGCGAACAACATTGAAAATGCCGGAGTTAAAAATAAAGCTGCGTCATTTGCTCAAATTTTTCCCGGATATTTGGAAAAAAAAGATTTTAGCGTACAAAATACGGAAAGTCTTGATAAGCACAGTGTTGACAATTGTCAAATTTTTGTGCCCTCATTTTGCGATCTCCGCAATTATTTTGGCAATTTATTGATTTTTTGTAAAAATAAGCTATTTTTGGTCGAAACGATTTTTTATTTACAACAGCGCTTGTCAAAATCGTATGCTTCATGACCACAACGAGTAACTTATTTCAACACTATCCACTCAATGCAGCCTTCTTCGATGAAGTGTTTCGCCAAGATGGACAGGTGTACCCCCATTATGAGGACATTCACCGACAATTTAGCCGATTGACCAGTGCTGATTTTGAGCGTTTGAACGAGTACGCCAAACTATCCTTTCTCAACCAAGGCATCACTTATGCGGTGTATTCGGATGGGCACAAGGGAGCTGAGCAAATTTTTCCCTTTGATCTCTTTCCTCGTGTCATTCCAGCTGCGGATTGGGAGATGCTGGAGAAGGGGCTCATTCAACGCAATCTTGCCCTAAACCTATTTATTAAAGATGTTTATGGTGAGCGCAAAATTCTGAAGGATAAAATTGTTCCTTCGGCACTTATTTTTTCTTCGCCGCACTACAGCGAAGAGATGAAAAGCATCAGGCCTAAAAATGACATTTATTGTCACATCAGTGGAACCGATCTGATTCGGCACAGTGATGGCCGTTATTATGTTTTGGAAGACAACCTGCGCAGTCCTTCGGGAGTGAGTTATGTGCTTTCCAACCGGGATGCGATGAAACGCACGCTGTCCAATGCCTTCCGCTGGTCCAGTGTATGCTCAGTGAACGAGTACCCTGCTGAATTGCTGGCGACTTTACAATCGGTCGCCCCCAACACCGAAGAACGGCCTACTTGTGCACTGCTGACTCCCGGTACCTACAATTCTGCCTACTACGAACATTCCTTTTTAGCCCAAACGATGGGTATTGAATTGGTAGAAGGACGTGACCTTTTTGTAGAAAACAATTACGTCTACATGCGTACGATCCACGGTCCGAAAAGGGTGGATGTAATCTACCGCCGCATCGACGACGCCTTCCTCGATCCGCTGGTTTTTCGTCCCGAATCCATGCTGGGCGTAGCCGGTATCATGGGGGCTTACCGGGCAGGCAACATCACCATTGTGAATGCGCCTGGAACAGGAGTGGCCGACGACAAAGCAGTTTGCTCGTATGTACCCGACATGATTCGATACTATCTGGATGAAGAACCCATCATCCCCAATGTGCCTACTTATCTGTGTGAGCGAGAGGATGATTTGAAATATGTGCTGGAACACATTCAGGAACTGGTGATCAAACCCGTCGACATGTCGGGTGGCTACGGGGTAATGATTTGTGATCGCTTGAGTAAGGCTGAACTGGAAGAAGTGAAGTTATACATTCAAGCCGATCCGCGCAATTACATCGCCCAGCCACGGATGTCGCTCTCGGTGCATTCCACATACATCGAGAAAAAGGGAGAATTTGAACCTCGGCACATCGACTTGCGCACCTTTACCTTGATGGGCAAAGAACGGCCGTATGTACTGCCGGGAGGACTTTCACGGGTAGCCTTAAAAGAGGGCAGCCTGATCGTCAACTCTTCTCAAGGGGGAGGATCGAAGGATACTTGGGTCACTGTTTAAGGGTTCCAGGGTTCCAAAGTTCCAGGGTTCCAGGGTTCCAGGGTTCCAAGGTTCCAGGGTTCAAAAGGGACACTGAAATCTTCTGGTTTCAAAACAAAATAGCAGCATCCGCAACCCATGGCTTTAGCCGTGGGAGCGACATAAAAAACTAACCCATGGCTTTAGCCGTGGGAGACAACCCACGGCAGGGTCGTGGTGTACACAAAACCATGTTAGCAAGAATCGCCAACACCTTATACTGGATGGGCCGCTACCTCGAAAGAACCGAGCACCTGGCCCGTTACCTGCGCGTCCAATACTTCACCACCCAGGATGCCCCCATGAGTCAAAATCGCCATTTTGTACTCAACTCCATCGTGAACATGGCCGGGGTGCCCTGGGAAGAAGGCAGTGAGCTGGATGAGGCTGAAATATTGTTCAATGTAGCGCTGGACAGCAACAACCCCATGTCGATCCTTTCGACGATTACTTTTGCCCGGGAGAATGCACGCGGCATGCGCAATGTCATATCCACCGAGCTTTGGGAAGTCATCAACAAGTACTACCACTACGTCAACAACTATCCTGTGGCCTATTTCAAAACCCGGGGTTTGTACGACTTTACCTTGGCCGCCGGCGAGAATTGTTCGGTCATTCGGGGCTACGTGGACAGTACTTTGACCCACAATGACGTTTGGGCGCTGATCCGCCTGGGGGTACACCTGGAGCGTACGGCTCAGATTGCCCGGATCATCAGCTGCAAGTTGTACGACATCTATTCACTGACCAATGGCAAGGAAGACATGCCCGTGGAAAACTATCAGTACACCGTACTGCTGAAGTTATTGGAAAGTTTTGACATGAATCGGCATCATTACAAAGCGGCACCCGATCGGCAAAAATCGCTGGAATTTTTGATTCTGAATGCTGATTTTCCACGCTCCCTGGCGTTCAATTTGCGTCAGATTCAGTTTTTCCTGCGCAAACTGGGCTTGAATGAAAAGACACCGGAAAGTGTGGGATTCAAAGTCGGTCGCCTTTGCGCGAAGTACCAATACTTGTTGTTTTCCGAAATTGAAAATGAAGTAGGGGCTTTCGTTACCGAAACCCTGAACTGTGTTTATGAAATACACGATACATTAGAGAAGGATTATTTTCATGTGTAAGCTTATTCCCGACTTATGACCGATTACGTAATTGAATACCGCACGGTGACCGAATATGAAAAATCCGTTAAGCAAGGCGCTTACGAGTTTTTGATTATCCCTTGTGAAAATGAATCACAAATGGTCAAACATCACCGATTGTTGCATTCTATGCCTCGTGAACCCTTTACTGCGCGCAACAAGTATGGGTTTATCACTTATCATTTTCATTCCAATGCAGATACTTTTGATTTTTTCTCGGTGAGTTTGCTGGCACAGGTAGCCAAAAATCAGCCGACCTTGAATGTGGTTACTGATTTGAGCCTGGAGGAAGAAAACTCAATCCTGGAAGACATTGATTTTCAGATGGATCACCAGTCTTTTTTACAAAGTACTGCCCTGAGTAGTCTCAAACCCGGTGATTTTTACCTAGATTTGTTGCGCCAAAAGGAAGAAACGGTAGGGATGTATTTGTTGCGACTCAATTCGGCGGTTCACGGCATGTTGCGATATGTGCAAGGCTCTACCAATACAGGCACCAGCGCAAAAGTAGCATTGCAAGGAGGCAGCGGGGTTTGCCAGGATTTTGCGCACATCATGATTGGGATTTTGCGGCAACAAAACATTCCAACCCGCTACGTATCCGGTTACCTGAGTTTGAGCGACAATCGAGATTCCCAATTACACGCCTGGGTGGAGGTGTTTATTCCCAAATTAGGTTGGCGTGGCTTCGACCCCACCAACAACCTGCAAGAAAACGACCACTTCATCAAAATTGCCCATGGACGAGATTACCTCGATTGCCAACCCATCAAAGGGGTACTGGTCACCGACGGAGATCACAAAACTTCTTATGAAGTGTCGGTGCGCAACAGCAAGGATTACAACTGGTTTTTGCAGCAGCAACAACAACAACAGTAGCCCACGAATTTATTCGTGGGTGTATAAAACAAGCACAACTCTGTAATCTGGGACTTCTCCCACGGGATTACAGGACACAACAAAACGAAAAATGACCTATTGTCTTGGCATTAAAGTACGGAGTGGCCTGGTGGCCATTGCCGATACACGGATCACTTCAGGTACTGAAACTGCAACCGCCAAAAAAATATCAGTCCACGAGAGCGGGCACAACAGCCTTTTTTTGATGACTTCAGGCTTGCGTTCCATTCGGGACAAGGCTGTGACCTACTTCGAGGAACTATTTGAAGATGAGTCATTTAAGTTTGATAAAATGTACAAGGCCGTCAATATGTTTGGCGACCAATTGCGGAGGGTAGCGCAGGAAGATAAAAAATCCCTGGCGGAATCGGGTTTGTTTTTTAATCTGTACGCCATCGTAGGTGGGCAATTGGAAAACGACAAAGAGCACAAACTTTACCTGCTTTACCCCGAAGGCAACTGGATCGAAGTAGGGGAGGGCTCTCCCTTTACGATCATCGGCAATTCAGGTTATGGCAAACCCATTCTCAATCGAGCGCTGACCTATGAGTCCAGCCTGCGCTTTGCCTTCAAAACTGGGTTTTTATCCTTCGACTCCACCCGCGTCAGCGCCAACGATGTGGGGTATCCGATCGATGTGGCGCTTTATCCGCGCGACTCTTACAAATTGGAACAACATCGCCTGGAAGAAAAAGATACCGCGCAAATTGGCCAAATGTGGGCGAATAAACTAAAAAACAGCATCGATGAAATTCCGGAGACCTGGATGGATGCGTTTTTGAATAAACCAGAATTTTAAATCTGTTTCCCGAAATAGTTGCTAAATTTCACAAAATCGGCCAGCACAGTGGTTACCTGATCCATTCGTTCGGACAGGGTGCCTCGTAGCGTAATGTAGGGAATACGACGCTCGTGTAAATCCGCGATGATCTGTTTTTGGAAAACCTGGCGTTTTTGATCGCCACTGCGATCCCAAGTGTCGTCGTAAGGAATATCCACGTCACAAAGGAAAAAGAGGTCGTAGCGCTGGGCATTCTCCAAGGCCATTTGTGTCAATAGTTGCGGCGCTTTGCCGTGATAATCCTTTGCATACATATAGGTGGTAATCGCATTGGTATCCACAAATAAGTAACGATTGGCCTGCAATAAAGCAATTTCTTCTCGTTCCAGATGGCCAATGGCAATCTCATCAAAAGCTTCAAAACTGATGCGCCGGTTGACCTGGTGCAGGGTCCAATATTCGCGACCGTATTCCGGCGCAAATGTAGTTTGGTATTTTTTGGCCAATGCCTCGGCAAGGGTCGATTTTCCGGTGGACATGGCACCGACAAAAACGACTTTGGTAATCAGGTCTTTGTAAACGATGTCCGCAATAAATTCGCGGTACTGCAGTGGATTTTCCCGAATCATGGTGGCGGAGATGGGTACGGTTTGGCGGGCTTCATCCAAGCGCCGATCCACGGCTCCCAATGCCTTACTGACATGATCCCCATAAAATTCACTGCTGTAAAAATGGGTGATGCGCCGCCCATCGAGCATTTTGATAATGTATTGCTCCTGCAAAATTTCAAATGCGCGCTCGCTGGAATAACCTTCTGGCCCATCCCAACCCTCCAGCACGGTTACTTGTGGATATAAGCTACGAATCCAGTTCGCGCGTACACTCAGCGGAATGGTGCTGACATTGGTATCGTAAATCAAAACCACCATTTCGTCGACCTCGGTGAGGGCCGTTTCGATGACGTATTGGTGCCCGTGATGAAAAGGGGCGTATTTGCCGAGGGTAAGACCTGTTGTTTTCATATTAGACTTGAGGTGAATCAGGCAATTGATGAAATTAGGATTCAAGCAAATTGGTGCTTTTTTGGTTTTTATTGAGTTCCGAGTTCCGAATACATGAGTTTAGAGTATTGAAGTGAAGAGAGAGTTTTGAAGTGGGCTACCGCAGCGACTTAGACCAAGGCTGTGTCTGAGTCGCTGCGGTAGCCCACTTCAAAACTCATGTACTCATGTATTCGGAACTCTTATCTCAAAAGAGTCTTAGGGTAAAATGAATAGATATTATGTCAAGCGCTCGATAACCAAATTACTTCAACTCCTCAACTAATTTTGCGCCACGACTCCAATTCCAATACCCATATCCCGCATTGATCAAATAAGCCGACCACATCACGATCATCAAAGGCCCTTCGGCACTACCGTTGGCGGCACGGATGCTCCACATCAAGACGGTGAATACATTTAGTAAAATGTACAAAAGCCACTGCTCGCGGTAGCGGTACATCATCAAAATAGTAGCTACGATAGACAATACATTGGTGGTTGCATCAATGTACGGCGTGTTTTGTTGGGGATTCAAAGCCAGAGCATAACCCATACCCGCAATGCTCAACATACAAACGATTAAGGTCAGGATGACCCACTTCAAGGCCAGGGCACGCATTTGCACGTAAGCACCATCCAATTTAGGTTTCCAAAGCAGGTAGCCCAGGATATTGGTGGGGACAAAAAAGAAAAGATTGAGGTAAGTCTCACCGAATAATTGATTGTGGTAAGCCAGATAGGCATAAGCCAGGGAGTTGTACATCCCAAAACTGTAGGTCCAGACGTTGCCTTTGGCAGCGAGGAGCACACAAAATACGCCGGATAAAAAGACACTGAAGTCAAAAAAGGAATTTTTCCAAAGGAAACAAAGGGTGATGGCGAGAGCGGTGAAAAAGAGGAACCAGAGGATTTCGTAGGTGTTCCAGCGATGGGTTGTTGGTGTCACAGGGATCTTTATTTCAAGTATTGAATATGCCAAAGCGACATTTTTTAGCACAAAGAACACAAAGGCAGCACAAAGGGCACAAAGTTAGACGTAGACGTCGCTTTGTGCCCTTTGAATTATCCTGAAATACAACTACTTGGGATGCAAAGCCGAATCCAATCGATTCGCCACATCTTCCAAATGGTAACGCGTCAATTTATCTGGCGCAGCACCAATGGCTGCTTTGATTTCTGACAACAAAGATTCCAATTGCCCACGGGTGATGGAAGGCAAGTCGGTGGTTTTTAGATCAACCCGACGGATATTTGAACCGTAAGCGCCACCCGCAGGTACATACTGGATGGTAGCAGGGTCTTTGGGCGCCAAATAGGTGATGGCTTTTTCTACAAAAACCTTTTGCAGGTTACGGCGGTAAATGTCGATGGCTTTTTGGCTTTTTAATTCTGACCAAATGCTGTTGCGCAAGTCGGTCATCATTTCATCCAGGGTGTAATTGCCATCCTTGCCTGTTTCCAACAAACGCGCAATGCGGCTGCCCGACAGCAAGTTGTTCAAGGTATTTTCCTGCAAAGTTTTGATGGCATCTACCCCGGCGTCCGGACGGATTTTATTCAAAATATTGCCGTCCATGAGCCAGGTAGGCGTCTCAAACAAATGGCTGCTCAAGAAGGCCATGGCTTCTTTTTGGCGATCTTTGGGCACTGCCTCAAACACCGCTCCGGCCATGTCGTAAGTTTTGGGCGTATCATAAATGCCCCCTACGTTTTTGGTGACGTGGCCGAGGTAGCGGTTGAATTGGCCCACTACGTTGTTGTACAGCTCTTCCAATTCAGAATAACTCTCGCCATTTTCCTTGCTCCATTCGGGCAGGTTGGGCAGGATGCGCTTGAGGTTTTTGACCCCATATTCCGAAGCTTTCATGGAGTTGTCGCTCAAGTCTTCGGTTTGGTAACGCGGGTCGTTGGGGCTCACTTCGGTGCCAAAGGCCAGGCGTTGATTTTTTACCTTTTCTTTGGTCAGGTCGTGGAGCAATTTTTTCTCCTCATCGTCGCTTTTGGCATCAACGAAGTATTTGTAGCCCCATTCGATGGCCCAGATGTCGTAGTCGCCAATGCGGGGGAAAAAGTCGGTTACCCCATCTTCAGGCTGGGCTACATAGTTGAAACGGGCGTAGTCCATGATGGAAGAAGTGTGGCCGTTTTGAGCTACCCAGGCTTTGTCACGCAGTTTTTCAACTGGTGTTGCTGAACTTGCACCCATGTTGTGGCGCAAACCCAGGGTGTGCCCCACTTCGTGAGAAGACACAAAACGAATCAGTTGCCCCATCAGTTCGTCGTCAAAATCTTTTTTGCGCGCCTTTGGATCGCTGGCGGCGGTTTGAATCAGGTACCAGTTGCGCAGCAATCGCATGACATTGTGGTACCAACCGATGTGGCTTTCCAGGATTTCGCCAGAACGTGGGTCATTGACGTTGGGGCCGTAAGCGTTTTGGATTTCGGCGGCAAAGTAGCGGATCACCGAGAACCGTGCGTCCTCCAAGCTCATGGTCGTATCTTGCTCGGGCCAGTATTCGCCACGGATGGCATTTTTCCAACCCGCTTTTTCAAAAGCTTTTTGCCAATCGTCTACCCCTTGTTTGAGGTATTTTCGCCACTTGATGGGAGTGGCTGGATCGATGTAATAGATGATGGGTTTGGCGGGTTCGATGAGTTCGCCACGTTTTTGCTTTTGGGCGTCTGCTGCGTTTTTGGGTTCCAGGCGCCAGCGTACGGCAATTTGTTCTTCGTCGGCTTTTTGAGATTCTTCTTCAAAAGTGCCATATCCTGTGGAAAAGTAACCGACCCTGGGATCAAAATGGCGAACGCGCATCGGTTTTTTGGGCAAAATGATCATCGAAGTATTGAACTCCATGGTCACCACTCCTGCGTCAACACCAGCTGGGAGAAAGGTTCCAATCTGTGGCGTTGGGACCAACGAGATGGTAGGTGATTGTGAACCAAAGGTTTTAACCGTTCGGATTTCTGTATTGATCGGATAAGTACGAATGCTCTGAACAAAGGAGCGATCGGCTTTGTAGTCAGAAATTTTGAGCAACTGCTTGCTAATCGGGTTGAGCGAAAAAATCTGATTGTCCCCTTTGAAAAAATCGGTTACATCAATCAGCACCGAAGTGTCTTTACGGATCGATTTGATGTCAAAAGAGGCCACGATCGGATCTGCACTGGAATTTTTGACCGCCTTAAAAATAGGCTTGGTACTATCCGGACTGACGATGATTTGGGTGATGGAGCGCAAGAACACCTTGTTGTCAGGGCCACGTTCCCAGGCGATAACCTGGCGGTTTACTTCTTCACCGCCGAAGATGCCACCACCAGCTGCTGTTTTAGCGTAGCGGGTTACGGTCATGATTTCCCGTTTAAAGATGCTGTCCGGGATTTCGAAGAACCACTTGTCTTCTACTTTGTGCACGTTCACCAAACCTTTGCTGCTGATGGCTTTGTCAGTGATGACTTCACGGAAAGGTTTTGGCCCAGGCTTGGGCGTTTCTTTTGGCGCAGCAGCTCCTGAAGTTGCTGGTACGTCTGGTTTTTTGTCTTGAGCGAAACACAGGCTTACCGTGAGCATGAACAGCAAGCTGAGGAGGGTTAATCTGGTCATGAATTGCATGATGAAATTTGGTTAAGTAATTTGGCAAATGTAAACTATAAACTAGTAGAAACCTGCGTAATGTTAAAAGACTGTGCCAATTTTTCAATAATTTTTTGACTGATTTGAGCCGGAGTATCACTGTTCACATTTACCGTTTGAAACCAAAGGGCATAGTCCACATCCATCAAAACATTGAGGTTGTACCCACGTTGGAGCTTCGTTGGTGTAAAGGACAATTCAACGGTGCGCAGGTTCGTACTGCCGCTAATTTTAATGTCTACCGTATCTTTTGCATAGTATAAGCTACGCGCAAACACGTAGCCATTCTGCGCCCCCAGGTACATACCATCGTACACGCTACTGCGCATAGGGTGATCAGTGGGCAAACGCCGCGGATTGGCCTGGTTCATTTCGCCACTCACCCCAACGGTAAACCGAATGCGGTTGATGGTGGCGGTATCCCGATAAGATTGAATGTACATGTCGGCTTGGCCGAGCCCCCGAGCCAGACCGTAACTATTGGGAACACTGGTTTTTACGGTGTCGCCAGCCGCTTTTTCAAGGTAAACATCCAGGGGTTCCTGGACGTCAATGATTTTATTGCCAACCGAAAGCAACTGGATGTTGGAAAGATAAAAACGCAGATCGCCGAATCCGAAGGTGTTGCCTGCTCCATCGGTGAAGATGGTTTGATTGTAGGCCATAGGCGTGTTGCCGTACTTGTGGGAAAGACGGATGCGCACCCCGGGATATTCACAGCAACCGTCGCAGGGTTTGTCGGCACCCAGGTCGAAATTATTGGCTAAGGCATCGTTGCATCCTTCTTCACGAGTAGCGCAAGTGGACAAAAGGATGCTTATTGCGCACAGGACCCCCAACTGCAATAACTTCAACACCTTTTTCATTTTAATTTATTCCTTGTTTCCGTTTTCTTCTTTGCCTTTCAGCCCTTTTTCGTACTCGCGAACCAGTTTCTTGACCATTTGTTTGACCTGTGAGGTGAATTCCTTGTTGAGGATCCAGTTGTAGTACTGGCGGTCTTCGTACAAGGTTTCGCCGACGGGTTTGCCCATGTATTTGCCAAAATTGAAGACGATGTCTCCATTCACATCCGCACGCAATTTTTGGGTGGCATCCACAAAACGGTTGTCGTTGGTAAATTCGTGCAAGGTTTGTACATCGTTTTTCACTGGAGCTTCCAGAATGTTGCCATCCTCATCCCGATAGTCCACCCCCTCATACTTGCCCAATTGACCGAAAAACACATCAATTGTGGCACGCACATCCGCCATAGCATCATGGGCTTCGTCATGGTCTTTGTCGCAGTAGAACTTGAGGGCAGCCTTGAGCGTGCGGGGCTCCATTTTGTAAAAAATCCGCTGGATGTCAATTGAGCGCCGTTTGCTGATGTCAAATTCCATTCCTACCCGTGCAAATTCTTCCATCAACATTGGAATGTCGAAACGGGTTGAATTGTACCCCGCCAGATCAGCATTGCCAATGAAGTCCCAGATTTTTTGCGCCAATTGTTGAAAGGTAGGTTTGTTCGCCACATCTTTGGGCTGAATGCCGTGTACCAACATCGCTTCCAGGGAAATGGGAATACCTGGATTGATCATCAGGGAAAGTTCCTGCGGCTCCCGACCATCCTTGAGGTACTTGATGATGGCAATTTGTACGATGCGGTCGCGTACTACATTGAGGCCAGTCGCTTCAATATCGAAAAAACAAAGATCACGCTCTAGATTCAGATCCATTTTTTGAATGATGAGCAATGAATGGTGAGTGATGAGTTATCATTTAGACAAATTCCAAACGTTAAAAAACTTTTGGTGTATCCAAATCATCAATCATCACTCATCATTCAGCACTTTTAAACGTTGCGGTTGATACAATTCAAATCCTCAAATGCCACTTTCAGGCGTGAGATGAGGCTTTTTTCCCCTTCCCGCAACCATACGCGTGGATCGTAGAATTTTTTATTCGGTTTGTCGTCACCTTCAGGGTTGCCGATTTGGCCTTGAAGATAACCTTCATTTTTTACGTAATAATCCTTCACGCCGGCCCAGTATGCCCATTGAATATCCGTGTCGATGTTCATTTTGATGGCACCGTACTCGATCGCCTCGCGGATTTCTGCCCGAGAAGAACCAGAACCACCATGGAATACAAAGTTAACGGGAGTATCACCACTCAGGTTGTGTTTGGCCTTGATGAAATCCTGAGAGTTTTTCAGGATTTTGGGGGTCAGCTGCACGTTGCCGGGTTTGTATACGCCGTGTACGTTACCGAAGGCAGCTGCGATGGTGAAGTTAGGGCTGACTGCTTTCAAGTGTTGGTAAGCGTAATCAACTTCTTCTGGCTGGGTGTAAAGTTTGGAGTTGTCCACGTCTGAGTTGTCTACACCGTCTTCTTCACCACCAGTTACGCCCAATTCAATTTCCAGGGTCATGCCCATTTTAGCCATGCGCTTGAAGTACTCCACGCAGATTTCAATGTTCTCGTGCAGTGGTTCTTCCGACAAGTCGAGCATGTGGGAGCTGTACAATGGTTGACCATGAGCTGCGAAATGTTTTTCGCTTGCGTCCAGCAAACCGTCAACCCAGGGTAGCAGGTTTTTGGCACAGTGGTCGGTATGTAAAATCACCGGAACTCCGTAGGCTTCTGCCACCTGATGAACGTGCATCGCACCGGAAATACCGCCGATAATGGAAGCCTTTTGGCCGGAATTGCTTACGCCTTTTCCTGCAAAGAAAGAAGCGCCACCATTGGAGAACTGAATGATTACTGGTGAGTTGACATCACGAGCAGTTTCCAAAACGGCATTGACAGAGTTGGTGCCAATTACATTGACGGCTGGCAATGCAAAGTTGTTTTCATTGGCATAATTCAGCAACTCGGTTACTTCTTCTCCAAAGAGTACCCCAGCGCGAAAACGGGTAGCTGTTGACATGGTTAAAGTGTTTGTGTGTTTGTACAAGGTTCCAAAGTTCCTGGGTTCCAAAGTTCCAGGGTTTGGCAGCCCAACCTTGGAACCTAGGAACCCTGGAACTTTGGAACCCTAAATAACTCCTTTTGCGGCCAAATAACGCTCTGCGTCCAGTGCAGCCATACACCCAGTTCCAGCAGCTGTGACAGCTTGGCGGTATACGTTGTCTTGGGCGTCGCCACTGGCGAAAACTCCTTCTATATTGGTTAGGGTACGACCTGGTACGGTTTTGAGGTAACCAGTTTCATCCATGTCCAACCAACCTTTAAATATATCGGTGTTGGGTTGGTGGCCAATGGCTACAAAAAATCCTTTGACAGGAATCACGGATGTTTCATTCGTTTTGTTGTTGAGGAGTTTTACACCCTCTACCTCGTTTTCGCCGAGGACTTCCAACGTTTCGGAGTTCCAATGTATGACGATATTCTCAGCATTTAAAACTCTTTCCTGCATAATTTTCGAGGCGCGCAGCTGATCACGGCGTACGATCAGGTGTACTTTGGGGCAAAGTTTGGCCAAATAAGTAGCTTCCTCAGCAGCAGTATCGCCGCCACCTACAACCGCCACTTCTTGTCCACGGAAAAAGAAGCCATCACACACAGCGCAGGCAGATACCCCTTTGCTCCAGAATTTTTTCTCCGACTCCAGGCCCAGCCATTTGGCGCTGGCACCCGTAGCAATGATAACCGCATCGGCATGAATTTCCTGCTCACCTTCCGTCCAGATTTTGTGAACAGGGCCACTAAAGTCGACTTTGGTGATCATTTCGTAACGGATCTGGGTTCCAAAGCGCTCGGCTTGTTTGCGGAAATCTTCCATCATTTCAGGGCCCATGATGCCGCTGGGATATCCAGGATAGTTTTCAACATCGTTGGTGATCATCAACTGGCCACCAGGGTCTTTACCGGTGAAGAGTACGGGGTTCATGTTGGCTCTGGCCGCATAGACGGCGGCGGTGTATCCGGCTGGTCCGGAACCGATGATAACGCAGTGCAGGTGTTCTGCTGTGTTTGCCATTGTTCACTGTTTTTATATCCTTAGAGCAAAACAAAAAACTTATAGACATGCTCTTTGCGGAATTGTGCGCAAATTTAATCAAGGTATTAATATGTAGGCTGTAATTTTCATCACAGACTGGTTAGAAACAAACACATTCAGATCAGGATCGGTTGTAAAGAAAGGTTTTATCCCAGTAGAATGTCCGTTGGGCGATTATTCTAAAATAGAGTGGCATGGTAAGGTGGAAAAGCCTAAATTTCACCCAAATTTAAATCCTGACTATGATCGCGTTATATGGTCTCAGTTTTGTCGTAGCCTTCGTGGCATTGGCACTTTGGTTCGCTTTAAAGCGCGAATTGGCTGAAAAATACTTTAGCCGTTTGATGTTCTTGGCGCTGATATTGTACTCCATGAGTATGGTGACCGCAGCTGCGCCGATGGTGTACAAGTTCCAGACGGTTTTTCGGGATATGCTCTTCTTGGGGGTATTCGGCGCCATCTTTAGCCGCATGGCCGGTTGGAGCAAAGGCTTTTGGGTTGGGGTGGTTTTGGCTTTAGTGGCCCTGTTTTGGTTTTACCGCCAATTTGTAAGTACCACTTTTCCTTACCACAGCCAAATTCCACTAGATGCTCAAGGTGAGATTTTGTTGGAGTTAAAAGAAGGGCATCAGGTACGCGAGTTGGATGAAATTTCCAAAAAATACGGACTAAACCTGCGGCGGGCCTTTTTTCCCAAGGACGCCAGTTCTACCGAACTCGATAACTATTACGTGGTCGATATTCCTGATGCCAAAGCCAACAACTTGGTGCGCATTGAGCAACAATTGAGCCGTTCCAGCGCAGTGCTATGGACCGAAGAAAACGAACTCATTCAGGTAGAGCCGCTGCGCAAAGCTGAAAACCCCACGAAATTGCCGTCCAAATTTGGGATCAACGACCCCGGTGTGGCCAATCTTTGGGGCTTTGAGCGCATGCAAATGGACCAGCTGTACAATTATTTGGATCAAAATAAGGTACAACCAGTGCGTAAAGCGCTAATCGCCATTCTGGACACCGGAGTGGATGGCAACCACGAAGACCTCAAAGCCAATTTTAAATCCATTGACGCCGCATCCAACCGCGACCTCAAAGGGCATGGGACCCACTGTGCTGGCATCGCCGGAGCCGTATCCAACAATGGGGTAGGAGTGGCCTCTTATTCCCGCGACAACCGCTTCACCACCATCACGAGTGTAAAGGTATTGGGCGATCAAGGATTTGGTACCCAACAAACCATCATTGATGGCATCATCAAAGCAGCAGATGCCAATGCGGATGTGATTTCGCTGTCACTCGGCGGCCCGAGCAATCAAAGTCGGCAAAAAGCCTACGACAAAGCGGTGAAGTACGCCAATAATAAAGGTGCGATCGTGGTGGTTGCTGCCGGAAATTCCAATCGCAATGCCGCGCAGTTTAGCCCGGTCAATTCCAAAGGTGTCATTGGAGTTTCTGCAGTAGACAACGAGCTCAACCGCGCGGAATTCTCCAATTTTGTGCAAGACATTCCATTTGGGGTTGCCGCCCCCGGGGTTGGCATTTATTCCACCATACCCAACAACCGCTACGAGACCTACAATGGCACTTCCATGGCCACACCTTATGTTGCAGGTTTGCTGGGTTTGATGAAAAGCATCAATCCTGACCTCACCACAGAGCAAGCCCATAAAATTCTTACTGAAACAGGGATCAACACCCGCAACTCCAGCTTGACTGGCAAATTCATCCAACCACTAGCGGTAGTGAAACGATTAAAGTGATTTTGTAATCAAATAAGTTACGTTCAGGGTGTTTTTAAGCACCCTGAACGTACAAAATTCACGATTAAAGGGACATATGAATATATGTTCAAGTATTTTGACATCAAAAAAATGATAAAATTCTCTTAAAATAATTGCACGGAAAAAAAAATGCCCCTATACTTGCACTGTGAAATCACACTAGTGCAAGCAATATTGCGATGCAACTGGTCCAAAACACAAAAATATGCTCGCAACATCCAAGCCACTGTCCACACTGAATAACCCAACGATGGGTTGTTGTTGTGCGTGCTGTTGCAGCCGACTGGCAGGGGTATAGCTTGATGTGTACATATATTGTCCTTTAGCATAAAAAGCCCTGCCGGATTCTATCTGACAGGGCTTTTTTAATCCAAAACATACCGCGACTCAAATCGTGGGCCACACACAAAAACCATGAGCAATTACGAACACGACTTTTCTACCGTAAGTGCAGCAGATCAAAAAGACATCCAGGAATTGGAGCGCCGCATCCATGATTTTCAGCGGGGCAAAGAAGATACCGAGCGTTTCCGCTTGTATCGCCTGACCAGAGGTGTGTATGGCCAGCGCCAGGAAGGGGTGCAAATGTTTCGTCTCAAATTGCCTTATGGTCGCATCAATTCAGACCAGTTGGTGCGCATTGCAGATGTATCTGACCGTTATGCTACGGGTAACCTGCACATCACAACCCGTCAAAACATCCAGTTGCACTATGTAAAACTGGCAAATTCTCCCAAAGTATGGACGGAGTTGGCGCAAATGAACCTTACGGCGCGTGAAGCTTGTGGCAATACTGTACGGAACTTCACCGCTTCGCCTACCGCCGGAATCGACCCAAAAGAACCATTTGATGTTTCTCCTTATGCCGAAGCATCTTTCCAATACTTCTTGCGCAACCCGATCTGTCAGGAAATGGGTCGCAAAATCAAAATTGCCTTTTCTTCCAGCGAAGAAGATTCTGCTTTCACGTATTTCCATGATTATGGCTTTATCCCCAAAGTACAAGTAGTGGATGGCCAGGAACAACGTGGCTTTAAAGTACTAGTTGGTGGTGGCTTGGGTGCCCAAGCAATTACAGGTTTGGTGGCTTACGAATTTTTGGTCGAAGACCAAATTATTCCTTTCATGGAAGCTGGCATACGGGTATTCGACCGCTACGGCGAGCGGGAAAAACGCATGAAGGCACGGATGAAGTTCCTCATCCAAAAACTGGGTTTTGAAGCTTGGATGGAACTGGTAACTCAAGAATGGAAAGCGCTGAAAAATAAAACAGTTGCCATTGATCGCAACCTGGTGCCTGAAGAAGCACCAATTGGACAAGGCATCATCCCGGCTGAGTTAGCCCCCGTAGACGAACACTGGTACCAGGAATGGAAGCGTACCAACACTTTTGAACAAAAGCAAAAAGGGTATTATGGCGTGTATGTGCGCGTAGTATTGGGCGACTTACCTTCCGACAAGGCACGTGCCTTGGCTGCAGTCATCAAACAATACGCCGCTGATGACATCCGCTTTACCATCAACCAGGGCATTTTGCTGAAATTTGTTCGCCCTGAGGCATTGCCACTTTGGTTCAACAAATTGCACGAACTGGGGTTGGCTCTGCCAGGTGCCGATTCTACTGCCGACATTACCGCTTGTCCAGGCACCGATACTTGTGCACTGGGGGTAACGAACAGCACCGGATTGTCCAGGATTTTGGAGGAGTTGATTCGGGAAGAGTATCCTGAATTGATCGACGAGAAGTTTTTTAAGATAAAAATAAGTGGTTGTATGAACGCCTGCGGCCAGCACATGGCTGCCAATTTGGGTTTCCACGGTAGTTCATTCAAACACGGGGATTTGGTTATTCCAGCTATGCAGGTCGTTTTGGGCGGTGGAGTTGCCCCTGATGGGCGCGGCTTCATCGCCGACAAAATTGTCAAAGTGCCTACCAAACGTATCCCCGATGTAGTGCGATACGTGTTGGATGACTTTGAAAAAAATGGTGGCGAAGGAGAATACTACAACGATTACTTCCTCCGCCAGGGCGACAAATACTTCTACGCGCTGCTAAAACCATTGGCTGATCTCAAAACCATGACCCAGGAGGAATATTTTGACTGGGGCCAGGATCGCCTGTACAAGCAGGAAATCGGGGTAGGCGAATGCGCCGGGGTCATGCTGGACATGGTTGGGGTAATCCTCAAAGACGCCATTGACAAAATTGCCGTGGCAAAAGAATCCCTCGAACAAGGCCTGTGGTCGGATGCGATTTATTCCAGCTACGCATCCTTTGTGGTGGCTGCCAAGGGGATGTTGTTGAGCAAAGACGTGAAGTGCAACACCCAAAAAGGTGTCATCGACGACTTTCAAACCCACTACGTAGCGACGGGTGATTATACCCTGCTGAAGGATTTTACTGCAACCGTTTTGCAAATCAACCAATACGAACCAGAAGAAAACTTCGCCAGCGACTACGTTGCTCAAGCAGATGCTTTTGTACGCTCGGTCATCGCACAGCGTGAAGTTCAATTGGAAGGAAGCAACGGCATCGATAAAAAGGTAGTCGGCGATTACTATCGCGCGTAACCCGGACAACCAACGGCTTTAGCCGTTTAACCCACGCAACCCATGAATTTATTCGTGGGTAAAGCATCCCAAGATCACCAACCCATGGCTTTAGCCGTGGGAAAAAAAGAAACATGACCAATCCAATCATACCCAAAATAACCCTCGTTGGTGCAGGTCCTGGTGATCCAGAACTGCTCACGATCAAAGCCTGGAAAGCGCTTCAGCAAGCCGACGTCGTACTCTACGACGCTCTGGTAAGCGACGATGTGCTCGACATGGTGCGCCCCGGTGCGATCCTGGTGGATGTTGGCAAACGCGCCTCCAAACACACCCACCCTCAGGAAGACATCAACTGGATGTTGGTAGAATACGCCATGAATCATGGTCATGTGGTGCGTCTGAAAGGTGGCGACCCCTTCGTTTTTGGTCGTGGCTACGAAGAAATGGCCCATGCGGCCATGTTTGGTATCAAAGTGGACATCGTTCCAGGGCTTTCTTCCTGCATCGCAGTTCCGGGCTTGCAAGGTGTTCCGGTAACTTGTCGGGGCATCAATGAAAGTTTTTGGGTGGTAACGGGTACAACCCGCTCGGGCAGCATCTCCAAAGATGTAGAATTGGCGGCTCAGTCCAGTGCTACTGCGGTCATCTTGATGGGCATGCGCAAGCTCGGTGACATCATGGACATTTATACGGCCCTAGGTAAAAAAGATACTCCAGCTATGGTGGTTCAAAATGGTTCTACGCCCGAGGAAAAAGTTGTCTTGGGGCGTGTACACAACCTGTCTGAACGTGTAGCAATGGCTGATGCGAGTTCTCCAGGCATTATAGTTATTGGAGATGTAGTAGCTTTGCACCCTCAATACAAACAAGCCGAGCCAAATTATGTGGCTTTGTCAAAAAAGGGGAAAGTTACCAATGAACACATCAGCGTCTAAGATGGAGCAAAACGAGTTGTATCCGGTTTTTTTGAAACTACACACCCTGCGTACCCTCATAGTAGGCGCCGGGGAAGTGGGTTACGAAAAACTCTCGTTCATCCTCAAAAGCAGCCCCAAAGCCCAGGTTACAATGGTAGCCACTTGGGTAAACCCGGAGATTGAAAAATTGCTGAGTCAGATCGGAACCCACTTTGTACAAATTCAGCACAAAGCTTTTCAGATCGAGGATCTTCAGGGGCATGATCTGATCATTGCCGCAACGAACATCCCGGAATTGAACCGCGAAGTGCAACAAGCCGCCAAAGCAAGTGGCAAGTTGATCAACGTAGCCGATACACCTGATCTCTGTGATTTTTACCTCGGATCAATCGTGACCCGCGGGCCTTTGAAAATTGGAATTTCAACGAATGGGCAGTCGCCGACTTTTGCCAAACGTTTCCGCCAGGTATTGGAGGCCGCGTTGCCGGAAGAAGTGGAAGACCTACTGCCTAAACTCAACGAAATCCGCGACCGTCTCGGTGGCGATTTCGCGCATAAAGTGCGGATGCTCAATCAAATTACCTCAACCTTGCTAACGGGCATGGCGGGATGTGAATGTGGGGGCAACTGTACTGGGAATTGTATTGAATTTTTGAAAAAATAAAGAAGGTTGAGAAGGTTGAGGGAGGTTTAGGAAGGTTTAGGCTACCGCAAGCAACTTAGACAAGGACTTTGTCAAATTCGCTCGCGGTAGCCTAAACCTTCCTAAACCTCCTAAACCTTCTCAACCTCCTCAACACAACAAATAGCATGTCGACATCACAAGCCTTACCTACTCCTGAACTCGACGTAGAGGAGTATAGTGTAGAGTACCTGAATGAGATTTTTGAGCCACTGAATTTTGAGGAGCGTATTCAGAAGTTGTATGAAATTTTCGATGACAATGAAGTCTTGATGACTTCTTCCTTTGGTGCCAGCGCTGCATTTCTGCTGCGGTTAATTTCCGAGCACCGGCCCGCCCAGAAGGTATATTTCATCGATACCACTTACCATTTTCCCGAAACCCTTGCCTACAAAGAAGAACTCACCGAGTTGTACCGACTCAATGTAATCAATGTTCTTCCCGACCCAACCCAAAATGCCCTGACTCGTGACGAGGAGTGGTGGAAAGACCATCCCAAAATGTGTTGCTCCATCAACAAAGTGGTTCCCCTGGAGCCCCTCAAGGAGGAGCACAAAGTGTGGATTTCGGGTTTGATGGCGTATCAAACAGATTTCCGTTCGCACCTGCGTATTTTTGAGCAGCAGGGCGACATCATAAAATTCCATCCATTGATCGACCTGACTGAAGGGGATTATTTGTACTGGTCTTCCTGGTTCAATTTGCCCCAACACCCACTGGAAAGTCAGGGCTATGGCTCAATTGGATGCACCCATTGTACCCAAAAAGGCAAAGGCCGCGAAGGTCGCTGGGCAGGAACTGGAAAAACAGAATGTGGATTACATCCCGGTTTTTTCGTCAACAAACACAAATAATCGTTGTAAATTTGTGCACTTTTTCTGTTAAAATTGATCCAAACAAATGATCCAGACAGACATTCTCATTGTAGGAGCAGGGCCAGTAGGGCTCTTCACAGTATTCGAGGCCGGATTGTTGAAGATGCGCTGCCACCTGGTGGATTCACTGCCAGTACCTGGTGGTCAATTGGCTGAAATTTATCCAAAAAAGCCAATTTACGATATCCCTGGGTATCCTTCTATTTTGGCTGGTGATTTGGTTGATCGCCTGATGGAGCAAATTGAGCCTTTTAAACCCGGCTTTACCCTGGGTGAGCGGGCTGAAAAATTTGAACAACTCGAAAATGGGCACTTTCTGCTGACTACCAGCAAAGGCACCCAAATTAAGGCACCCGTGATCGCCATTGCGGGCGGATTGGGTTGTTTTGAACCCCGCAAACCACCACTTGAGAACCTGGAGCGTTTTGAGGACAAAGGCATCGATTACATCATCCGGGATCCAGAAAAATACCGCAATAAACGGGTAGTGATCGCTGGTGGAGGTGACTCCGCGTTGGACTGGACCATTTTCCTGGCCGAAGTAGCCAGTGAAGTGACGCTGATTCACCGCCGTAAGGACTTCCGTGGCGCACCCGATTCAGTAGAAAAAGTACACGAGTTGGCCCACAGTGGCCGCATTGACTTGTTGACTGACTCACAAACTACTGGTCTGCGTGGCAATGGAGTGTTGACCGATGTGGTGATTGATACCAAGGAAAAGGGAGAAGTGGTACGCCCTACGGATTATTTTATCCCACTTTTTGGCTTGTCGCCCGAACTCGGGCCTTTGGGCAGCTGGGGCTTGAATGTGGATAAAAACGCCATTGAAGTAAATACCTTGGATTACAGCACCAACATCCCGGGAGTGTACGCCATTGGTGACATCAATACTTACCAAGGCAAGTTGAAACTGATCTTGTGCGGTTTCCACGAAGCTACCTTGATGTGCCAATCGGCCTTTAAACGGGTGAATCCAGACAAAAAATTGAGCTTTAAATATACCACCGTTAACGGGGTGAACGCATTTTAAACGCATCAACTGCTAATAATTATTTTCGCTTATTTACACCATTTGAGGTAATACGAAAGAAGGCAAGTCAGTTGTACTGAACTTGCCTTCGCCATTTAAACCCGACTTAAAAGCAGTCTATTTTTAGCAGTTAATGCCTTCCGTAGACAAACACCACCGCCTTATTGCGTGCAGCATTTTTGGTGTCGTACCAAAATTCGATTTTTTCAACCAAACGGTTGTTGCCACGCAAATCCACTACTCTTGAATCACTGCCACGGTCAAAGTTGTGGCGCAGGTCAATTTCTTGTTTGCCGCCATTTTCGAAATGAACCACACATTTGCGCATGTTCAGCGCACCTCCTTTGACTTCAATTTTGAGCCCATCAAAAGCGCCATCGCGCCAGGTAACCGGGATCACATCGCGATCCAAACCATAATTGACGGCACGTTTGCCTAAAAATTCCCAGCGGCCTTGTGCTTGTGCATCAACCATTCCGAGCAAGAACATTGGCACAATCAGCGCCAGCAGAGCAATCATCTTTTTCATAGTAAACAGGATTTTTTGGTTATTTGTCCATTAGACTGGCTCGAAAAGCTCCAGTTTAAAGCGTGATGAGGGGTGTAACTTTACTTTAACATAACTGCCAAAAATCCGCTCTTTTTGAAGGAAAATTAGGATTGTTTTAACCAAAAAAAATGGTTTAAAAAGATTTTTGGCAAAAAAAGCAACCTATGCTGGGGGGCACTCGTCCTTTTTAGCATCTCAGAAAGAGAATACTAAAAAACACTTCGATGAAATCATTAAGCTCATTGTTCACCCTGACTCTATTACTGACTGGTCTATCCTTATCCGCCCAAAACTCCTGGGGTTGGGGCAATGGTGTACAAGGCAAAGGTGCCATTGTACGCAAAACGCTAGACGTTTCTTCTTTTGAGGGGTTTAGCCTGACCTTCTCTGGCAACGTTTACGTGCGCCAGGGCAGTGAACAAAAAATAGAGGTGGAATCACACGAAAACCTGATCAGTTTGCTCTCCAAAGAAGTGGTCGACAAACATTGGAAAATCCGCTTCACCGAAAACGTAGGTCGTTACGACAAATTCAATGTGTACATCACCGTGCCTAAACTGAATGCCGTAAAAATCAGCGGCTCCGGCGACATTAAAGGGGAAACTCCATTCAAAAACCTCGGTGCATTGGCACTGGGTATTTCTGGCTCCGGCAACATGAATCTCGATTTTGACGCAACGGATGTAGAAGTGCGCATCAGTGGTTCTGGTGACATGAACTTGAAAGGAAATGCCAAGTCCTGGAATTCCAGCGTCTCTGGTTCCGGGGATATTTCTGCAATTGGTGTGCAGGTGGAAGCCGCTACGATCCAGATTTCTGGTTCAGGGAACACGTCCATCCACAGTACTGAAAATCTGGATGTGCGGATCAGCGGGTCCGGTGATGTGTATTATAAGGGGCGGCCACGAATGAATTCGAAGGTTTCGGGTTCGGGGGATGTGGTCAGCAGAGAATAACTACTTAGGTGTACCTACAGTGCCTTAGGTTTCTTAGGTAGTGGAATAATGTTTTTCTTCACCACCTAAGAAACCTAAGGCACTGAAGGCACACTTAAGCATATATTGCAATCAGTTTTTCTTTTTCGAGCTCCCAACACCATTCCTTCGCTGCTATTTTACAATTCTCCTGCAGCGCCAAATACAACTCACTATCCCCCAGCAAATGCTCAATCGCCTGCACCAGCACCTCCACCTCCAAACGATTGATCAAATAAAAAACCCGGTGTTCTGCTTGCAGTGCCAAATACTCCGGGAAATTCATTTGAATCGAAGGCACCCCTGCCTGCACATAATCAAAAGCCTTATTGGCCAGTGAATAATAGTAACTCAGACCACGGTTTTCCAGCAGATTTAAGCCTATGCTGGCTTGTTGGGTGATAGAGCGTAGTTCTTTGGGTGTCAAATAGCCCAAAAAATGCACCTTGCTTTCCACCTGCAAATCCTTCGCTAGTTGCCGCAGTTCCTCCGATAAATCCCCTTCGCCCGCGAGCCATAGTTCAGCACCTTCGATTTTTTGCATGGCGGCAATGGCCGTTTCCAGGCCTCGGCCGGCATTGAGTACGCCTTGGTAGAGGATAATGGATGAAGTTGAGGAGTTGAGGGGTTGAGGAGTTGAGAGGGGGCTACTGTTTTGGAATGGCATATTCCGCACAACTTGAAAGGTAATACCGTAGCGCTCTTGGAAAATCTGTGCCAATGCCGGGCCAACGGTATAGGCCCGATCTACACGAGGAATACAAATTCTGGCGACCAGTTCCCAAATCCGCTTAGTCAAAGGCCGATCAACTACCTCCGGTACCTCGCTGAAGTACTCATGCGCATCGTAGTAGCACTTTTTTCTTTTCATGCGCGCTACCCCCAGACAAGGCATGATCGTGTCCAGGTCGATGCCTGTGTAGATGTCAAAACTTTTTTGCAGCAACAACCACCAAAACAACCTGAAATTGTACTCCAGGTAAAACAGTTTTCCTTTATCAAACCAACAGAGTAGCCGGATTTGCCGATAGTCAGCTGCGGGTAGGAGAGGGGATGTTTTGCGGAATCGCCCCACCAGGGTCACCTCATGCCCTTCGGCCCTCAGGGTGCTACAGATGCGCTGCATCCGTTGATCGTAGCACAAATCATTGGTGACCGTGAAGACCAGTTTCATGCTTTGAGTTGGAGTTTACCGTTTTTTTCAATCAGGAGGCCTTCGTTTTGCATAAAAATGAGGGTTTCAAGCACTTGCTGCTGGGTTTTGGGCGCAAAAGAATCGACGACCGCCTTGACGGGCAGAGCTTCCTGCTCCAAGAGGCGTTGAACTTTTTGGCGAATGCGTTCAAACATTTCCCCATCGAGGTTTTGCTTTTTGCGCTCCAGGCAGACATCACAAACGCCACAAGCCGGGGCGTCTTTTTCACCAAAATAATGCAATAATTGTTGGCTGCGGCAGATTTTATCCTCGGCATAGCCAATCGCCTTTTGGATGCGCTCCGCGTGGCGGGTTTTACGGAAGTTGTACAATTGCGTGTCAAAAGTCAGGTAGGCCGCATCCACCCGTTCGCGCAAATAACTCAGTTGCGGTTTGTCCTTTTGTGGGTTGTATTCAATGATGTGGTCTTCCTGCATGCGCAACAAAGCCCGTTGTAGTTGCTCAGACGAAATTTTACAATACTCAGCCAACTTTCTCTCGCTAAAGGCAACATAACTAGAAAAAACCCCTTGGTAACTGCGCAAAATGATTTTCAGTACTTTATCCAGCTCCCGGTTTTTGATCTGGTAATCGTACAAGCGCTCCTTGTCCACCTTGATCAGTAGGGTAGAAGGAGTAAAAACCGCTTCGGACAAACTAATCCAGCCTTCCTGCTCCAGCAATTTGAGGCAGTTAAAAGTGCGTACTGGCTCCAATTGGAATTTTTGACAAAAAATGGAGATGTCAAAATCATAACTCTCACCCTGGCCGCCTCCCAATGCCAATTGGAAATTACTGCCCAGCGCCCGGTAAACTTGCCGGGCTTCGTCCAAGCTGGGGAAAGCCTGCGCATACTGGTATTCCAGGCTGCGGCGGTCGTTTTGGTTGTACAACAAAACGGCGTAAGACTTGAGCCCATCGCGCCCACCCCGCCCAGCCTCCTGAAAGTAAGCTTCCAAGCTATCCGGTAATTCAAGGTGCACCACCGTGCGCACATCCGGCTTGTCGATGCCCATGCCAAATGCATTGGTACTCACCATCACCCGCGTGCGCCCGCTGACCCAGGCGTCCTGTTTGGCGGAACGTTCGTCGGGGCTGAGGCCTGCGTGGTAAAAATCGGCGGAGATGCGTTTTTTTTGCAGCAATTGAGCAATCTCTTTCGTCCGCCGCCGATTGCGCACATAAACGACTCCACTACCGGGGACTTTTTGCAAAATATCTACGAGTTGTTCTTCTTTGGCCTCGCTGGGACGCACGATGTACGCCAGATTCGGTCGGGCAAAACTGGATTGAAAAACCTGCTGATCCCGGAAAGCCAACTTGGCCTGAATGTCTTGCACCACTTCCTGGGTGGCTGTAGCAGTCAACGCGATAATTGGCGCTTGGGGAAAAAAGTCCCGTATTTTGGCAATTTCCAGGTAAGGTGGCCGAAAATCATACCCCCATTGCGAAATACAGTGCGCTTCGTCTACGGCAAAAAAGGAGACATTCATCCGTTTGATGCGCTCCCGTGCCAGGTCACTCACCAGCCGCTCGGGCGAGAGGTAGAGGAATTTTACATCACCATGTACGCAGTTGTCCAACAAACGGTCAATATCTCGGTAGGCCATTCCCGCGTAGATGGCGAGAGCGGAGATGCCTTTTTTTTGCAGGTTTTGCACCTGATCTTTCATCAAGGCGATCAATGGCGAAATGACAATGCAGATGCCCTCCTGACAAAGGGCTGGCACCTGAAAACAAATGGATTTCCCGCCACCCGTTGGCAACAGCGCCAGGGTGTCTCTTCCTTCCAAAACCGACTGAATGATGTGCTCTTGTTGGGGCCTGAATTGCTCATGTCCCCAATATTGGCGGAGCACCTCAATGGGTTGATGCATAAGAAAAAAAGTTGAGGAGTTGAGGAGTTGAGGAGTTGAGGCTACCGCGAGAGGCTTAGACAAGATCCTTGTCAAAATCACTCGCGGTAGCCTCAACTTCTTAACTCCTCAACTTCATACAAAGTCTAATAACTCCCGATAAACCTGATCTACTGGCAAGCCCATAATGTTGGTAAAAGTACCTTCAATTCGAGAGATTTTACAAAGTCCGATCCATTCCTGAATGGCATAGGAGCCAGCCTTGTCAAAAGGACGGTATTTTTCGACGTAAAAATCGATCTCAGTATCGCTCAACGTTTCAAATTGTACGCGGGATTCGGCAGAAAATACTTTTTCTTGATCTTTTGACAACAAACAAACCCCAGTGATGACCCGGTGCAATTGCCCGGATAATTTTTGCAACATCTGCCGGGCATCCGCTGCATCAAGCGGTTTGCCATAAATGACCCCATCCAGAATGACCACACTATCGGCAGCCAGAATGATTTCATCTTGCTGGATAAACTCGCGGGAAGCATAGGCTTTTTTACGCGCCAAATACCCCGCTACCTCATCAATTGGAGTTTCGGGTGGGTAAGTTTCTTCCACCTCTACGGTTTTGATTTCAAATTTAAAACCGGCTTCGCGTAGCAGCTGACTACGTCGGGGTGAAGTAGAAGCCAGGATGATGTTTAGGGACAATGGATTCATTAAGCAATATTTAAATCAGTAGTAAAAGTACTCCCGCTAGCATGACTATTTTAGCCAAATTGCTGATGCGGTGGTAATCAGTAGGCGTTTGGGCGCTTTGTAAAAGGTAAATGGCATAAACCAATGGCGCAACGACTCCCAATAATGCACCAAGATAAAACCAGTCGCTAAAACCGGGCACTTGATTGAGGTATAAAACACCCATTAATACCATCGTAAATAACGCAATGGCCATCGCCAAGTACTTTGCGGAACGATCGCCCGCCGCAATGGGAAAGGTGCGGCAACCCGCCGCTGCATCCCCAATTTTATCTTCCAAATCTTTGACTATTTCGCGGAACATCGTGCTGAGAAAAGCAAAAGCGCAGTACCAATTGATGATGGATTGTAAAGATTGAGCTGTTTGTGGCGCCATATCCTGCAAGGCCCACCAAGCTGGCAATTCTGCCAACCAAACCAGTCCCGCTACACCAGCACAAAACAAAGCCACGAGCATATTGCCCACCAGAGGCCGTTTTTTAAGGGTTTTGGTGTACAAAAACAACAACACAAAGGACAACATGTATAAGCCCATCATGTATACCTGCCCAATGCGGAAAGCGAGGTAAAGAGACAATAAAAAACCCAAAAAAAACAATAGGGCATAAATCCACATGCAGAGTTGATCGCTGATTTTTACGTTGACGATAACCTTTGCTTTACGGTTGAGCAAATCCATCTCGTAATCGTACAAATCATTGATGATGTACCCTCCGGCGGTAGTGCAGAGGGTAGCCAGAACCAATAAGAGGAATTCAAGGGTATTGAGTCGTGGGGAAATGCCCTGTTGCTCAAAAGCGGGCAGCAACAATCGAAAATAGAGCAAAGATTGAACCAATGCAACAATCAACAAATTAGGTAGCCTTAGCAAGCGGAATAGGGACATTAGGACTGTTTAGGTGAAACTATCAATGATATACCATCCCTTTACTTAAGTTCAGGTCCCTACAAATATAGACATGCGCACAAAATATGTATGGATTAGGCTGACAAATTTTGCGCGCCCGACTTGTTTAATCTTCCGACCACTTGCCTTGCAAGCGCAAAACTTTTTCAATGACATCCCGCACGCAGCCTTCGCCGCCGCACAGTGGAGATACGTAATTGGCAATGGGAAAGAGCTCCGGGGCGGAATTTTTGGGGCAAGTAGCCAAGCCCACCCGGCGCATTACCGGATAATCGGGCAAGTCGTCCCCCATGTATAGAATGCCAACAGGATCCAATTCATAAGTATCTACAAACTCCTCGAAAGCTTCTAGTTTGTCGCTAATGCCCGAATAAATGTCCTTGATACCCAGGGCTTCCAGGCGTTTTTTGACCCCTTCGGAGCGCCCACCCGTGATGATGGCAATTTTGTAGCCCTTGTCGATGGCGATTTTAATGGCCAACCCGTCGCGGACGTTCATTTTGCGCAGCAACTCCCCATTTTCAGTGATGAGTACTTCGTTGTTGGTCAATACCCCGTCCACATCAAAAATGAAGGTATGGATGGAACTGAAGGTTTCCAGGTGGTTCATACTCGTTTATTGGTTGTCGCGCCATTCATAGACCCACTTGGCCTGGATTTGCTCCAAATGTGCTTCGGTACAGCCTTCACGGGTGCCTTCGAAATTGGAAATTTCCAGGATCCATTCAATCAGGTCGGTAAAACGAATGCGGTAAATTTTACCTTCGCTAAAATCATCGCCGAAACGCTCGTAAAGCTTCATTGCGATGTCTTCGTGATCCGCCCAGTTGATGGGGAGGTTGTCAAATTGGTCAAATGCCATTATGATGAGGATTTGAGGGCTGATTAAAATAAGTCATTAGTGTTCGTGGCCAATGATGCGGCTCTGATCGGGAATTTCGATTTCAATGTAAGCCCCTTCATCGAGGATCACGCATTGGCAACCCAAACGAGAATTGAGGCGGGGATTGTGAGCCCGATCAATGAAGTCTTCTTCTTTATCAGAAATTTCTTCCAGGTCGTCTTCGCCCTTGTGTACGTATACATGACAGGTACTACAGGCACAAACGCCGCCGCAGTTGTGATTCAGGTGGATATCGTGATCTTCGGTTACATCCAAAATCGAGGTACCTTCCGCCACTCCTTCCACCACAATCGGCTGAGCTATTTTTTTATCTTCAAACGTAAACTTGACAGTAGCCATTAAAAAGTAGGTTTTATAAAAACGTGGGCAAAAGTAGTGCTTTGTTGATTGGTAAACAACTAATGGGGGGAAGAGTTTGATGAAAAGAAGCAGAGGAAGGTCGATTTTATAAATAGATTTGGTACATAGAATTATTTCACCACCACCATTCCCAATTCCCCAGCCAACTGATTCCGCATTGCCTTCAACTTCTGGTCCAATTTAATCAGCGGCAATAACTGTTCCACATCACCCTGATTGATCACCTTCATCTTGGCGTGATTGTCCGCGATGATCCGGCCGATTTTGCGCAATTTCAGGCGTTTGACTGCTGCTTCTGCGTCTTTGAAGTAGTTGTCCTCCGGTTTGCGCTGATTGAGGAAAACCTCGTGTTTTAGCTCCCAGTTTTCGCTGAATTCGTAAGGACTGGTGAGTACGGTGGAGGCCAATTGGCGCACGTCCGTGTCGGGGTGGTTGATGAAGTATTGGGCGGAAATTTCGAGTCCTTGGTTGACCCGTTGCATGATTTCGACTACTACTTTTTTGTACAACTTGCTGTCGAAATAATCGATGACGTCTTCGATGTTGATCCACACGTATTGGGCTACGGTGGTGCTATGCTCTGGATCGTACCACTCGCCCCCGGCGTTGATGAGGATATGGGCGATGTGTTTCTCCTGAAATTCGTCCCCCACGCTCATTTCCGCCTCTGCCATTATCGGATTGGAAACGTACCCAGGCTCTTCAGTGGGGAAGGAATCATCCGAACTCGGCGGCGTGACGCCTTCCAGCGCCTGATGCTTTTCCAGGTCGCGGCGCAGCAGTTTGTTTACCTCAAAAATCATCCGACCCTCATCGACACCGAGCACCTGCCGGGTCACCTTCACGTATTCATCGCGGCGCAGGGGATTTTTGATTTTGGAGATCGTATTGGCGATTTGTCCCAGAACACCCGCTCTCCTGGTCGGGTCGTCGCCCGCTTCTTTTAGGAGCAATTCGGTTTCAAACTGCACGATGTCTTTGCCTTTTTCCTTCAGGTAAGTCAAAAAGGCCTCCGAGCCTACCTTCTGTATATACGAATCCGGGTCTTCCTGATCCGGCAAGAGCACCAGGCGTACGTTCATGTCTTCAGCCAGCGCCAGATCAAGTCCGCGCAATGCCGCTTTGATGCCCGCCGCATCGCCATCGTAAATGATTTTGATGTTGTTGGTAAAACGTTTGATCAGGCGAATCTGGTCGGGAGTCAAGGCGGTACCCGAAGAAGCCACCACATTTTCAATTCCCGATTGATGCAGGGAAATCACATCCGTATAGCCTTCCACCAGCAGGCATTCGTCAAACTGGCGGATGGCTTTTTTGGCAAAAAAGATGCCGTAGAGGACTTTGCTTTTGTAATAAATCTCCGTTTCCGGCGAGTTGATGTACTTGGGTTGCTTGGGGTCTTTGGCCATGATCCGCCCGGCGAAAGCGATGACTTTGCCCGTCAGGTTGTGGATGGAAAACATGACCCGCTCGCGGAAAAAATCGCGGTCGTATTGGGTGACCAAGCCCAGTTTTTTCAGCTGGTCGGTATTGTAGCCTTTTTGCTTCCCTGCGCGCAGCAGCCCATCCATGTCGTTTTGGGCAAAACCCAGGCCAAATTTTTTGATCGTTTCTTCCCGAAAGCCCCGTTGTTTGAAGTAGGAGAGGCCCACGCTGCGCCCTTTGTCGGTATCAAACAATTGGGTTTGGAAGTATTCCTGGGCAAACTGATTGATCAGGTACAAGCTATCAATAGCCTGTTGTTCCTGGCGCTGCTGGTCGGAGGATTCGGTTTCTTTTAGCTCAATGCGGTACTTTTTGGCCAAAAAACGCACGGCTTCCGGGTATGAAACTTGCTCGTGCTCCATGACGAAGGTGATCGGGTCACCTGCTTTGCCGCAGCCAAAACACTTGAAAATGTTGCGGGCCGGGTTGACGTTGAAGGAAGGAGATTTTTCGTTGTGGAAGGGGCATAGACCGCTGTAGTTGGCCCCACGTCGCTTGAGGTTCACAAAATCGCCGACTACTTCTTCAATTTTCGCCGCGTCGTTGACTTCCTGGATAGAACTTGGTAAAATCAAACTTGCTGGTTTTGGATGCTTAAGTTTCACATTTTCCAGGCAATTATTCAAGCATTGGCCGAAGAAAAAAAGATGTTAGTCAAAAGTTGTTACCAATGCCTTGCAAGGAAAAGGCCAAAGTAGTATTTTGATCCAAAATCACAATGATGAAAATTAAAAACTTTATACTGAGGATAGTTTTTTTTGTAGTGCCGCTGTTTCTTTTGAATTTGTACGGCAACCCAGAGCAAAGCACAAAATCAAGGATTTTTTTCCTTATTTTGCTCATCATGGTAGCCATAATCAATGCATTTTTTGGCACTTGGATTGAAAAGAAATACCCCTATCAATCTTCCTATAAGCCTAAAAATGAATCCAATTTGGAAACAACTGCTGAAAAAATAACCGAATGAATGCGATCCGTTTTATTGCCAGAATGTCCGTTTTTGTCATCACTTTTATCTTCATTGACCTATGGAGGGGCCCGGAAAGAGACCTCGAATCCAGGCTTAAACATACACTTCTGGTGCTTGCCGCTGCTGCATTGATGGCCTTTATTCAAACTCGTTTGTTAAAAGCTTTGGAAGCAAGATACCCAACTACCACACCCAAGAAAGAGGAATAATGGACAACCCTGTTAGCCCTTGCTAGCAATCAATAAAAAAACAGAAATAATACGTGAAACTTAACCTTGCTTTTTCACATTAAGCAATTATATTCGCCATTATTCATTCCAACCAGAATAATCAATCGGCTACTATATTTTACCCGGCATTCATGCCGGGCACTTCACACTTTTGCCATTTTTCCTGTAAAAGAAACTGTCATGAAGTACCTAGTAGCCACTTTTTTTACTCTTTTGTATTTGGGCCTTGCTGCCCAGGATGTCAAGTGGGGTCGTCCCCATCAAAAACCGGATAAAAACCTGCACATCAGCCAGGTAATTGGCAAAACCTCGACGGGTATTTTTACCCTCTTGACGGATATGCGCGAGCCTGCTGTCTTACCACCTGTCCTACAACAGTTTAATGCCGATTTAAAATTGGAAAAACAAGTTCCACTGCGCTTGGAATTTGAGCACGAGTATTTAAAACTAGAAAAGGCGGTCATCCTTAAAGACCGATTGCACCTTTTATTGAGTTTAGAAGACGAAGCAAACGGCAAACTGCGGGTATTTACCCAAGAAATCAACCCACAATCCTTACAAGTTTACCGGGCACCTCGGCAGATCTATGAAATCAATTGGGAAAAAGGAATTTTTGATCATTATCTAGGCTTTAAGGTTTCTGCCGATCATAGTAAATTACTCATCTACAATCGTTTTCCGTATGCAAATGGCAATTGGTTGCGCAAATGGCTACTGGTTTGTGATGAGGATTTGCTGCCACTTTGGAGCATTGAGCCCAAATTCCCTTGGGAAGATCATACCATTCAACTCATTGATTATGAAGTTGACAATCAGGGAGAAGTAACCGTATTGACCAGCCATCACGATAAAAGTGAAGTGGCGGCTAAGGTTGATCCACAATATGCTACCCTAATTTATCGTGACAATGGCCGCAAGCTCAAGTGGCATAATTTTAATTTAGGGTCAGCAATCCCACAACAAATTGATCTTCAGCTCGACAATCAGTCGCATTTGTATTGTGGAGGATTACTAGGCAACCGCATGAATGAAACCTGTGGGGCATTTGTGATTTCCATTGACGTGGAAAGTGGCAAAACCCAAACCAATATTCATTCCTTCAGCGAGGAAGAATTGGCTGGACTGGAAGGAGCACCCAAACGTTTACCTGATTACCATTTGCGCGCTTTAAACATCGAAAGAAATGGTACTATCAGCCTGTTGGCCGAGCAATTTTTGCCACCTTTCCGGGGAAGTGACCAGCGCTTTTATGGCCAGGTATTGTTGATCAGTTACCCCGCCGACCTGAGTGCCCGAAAGTTATACAGCTTGAGTAAAAGCCAGGTAAGTTTTGATCAGGGGTATTTTGATTCCTTTGCTTATTTGGCCAAAGACCAGCAGTTTTTGCTGTTGTACAATGATAAAAGCAAATCTCCCATGCGCAAAGCCTGTTTTAACGCAAAAGGGACTCAAAATACTGCGCTGGAATATACGGGTGCAGAGAAACTCAAAGTACGGCCCAGCAACTGTATGGCTTTGTCAAGCCAGGAGCTGTGGATTTATGCCGAAACTGCGGACAAAAAGCATTATCAGGTTGGGTTATTGGAGTTTTAGTGCAAAGTTGATACATTTGGACAGCGCAACAAGCTCTAAAAAGCGACACCCACGATGAAACACCTAATTGTCATTCTCCTTTTTTGTAAAGTGTTTTGTTTAGAAGGACAAAAAATACAGTGGGGGGAACTTCAGCAAAAGCTGGATAAAAATGTCCAGATCAGACAAGTCATTGGAAGAACCTCGATGGGGATTTTTACATTATTAAAGGATGTGCGTAGACCTGCTGTTTTACCCCCGATTTTACAGCGTTACAACAATGATCTCAAACTGGACAAGCAGCTTATGCTGCGTTTGGAAAGTGAGTCTGGAAGCCTGAACCTGGAAAGAGTGCTGCTGCTGGATGGTCGCCTCTACGTGATTGGGTGCAGGCGTGGCACAGTCGGAGGTAGGGTTCGAGCCTTTTCTCAGGAAATTGACATGGAAACGCTAGAGCCTAAACATGAGTTCCGGATCATCCTGGAAATCAATTGGGTCGAAGGGCTATTTGATGACTATTTACCCATAAAAATCTCTGCCGATCAGCGTAAAATGTTGGTATATAATGGTTTTCCGGGTATTCCCGAAAATTTGTCGCGCAATTGGCTGACCGTTTTTGATGCAGACATGAAATGTGAGTGGTCTCTTTCGGCCAAAAACAGCCAGATCGACCCCGAAACTTTGTTTTTGGATTATGAAGTAGCCAACAATGCCGAGGTAATGGTGTTGAGCGCTCATGCCAAAAAGGGGGTACCGAGAGTCAGTGTTGATCCCAATTTCAAGGTGCTTCACTTCGGTACCAACGGTCAAATGCTGAGGCAGTACGAAGTGCATTTGGGGAACTTTAATTTGCAAAAAGCGGAGTTGGAGTTGGATAACCAGGGGCATGTAATCTGTGCTGGTCTTTTTAATGATGGATTTCAAGAGACCCTCGGGGCTTTTGCCAGCATCATCGACCAAAAAACCGGTGAGGTAAAAACCCATGCCGGGCATTTTATCGATTCAGAGTTAAACTCCCTGACCAGAGTATCTAAACGTTTAACGAATTTCCAGTTTCACGGTCTACAGCTTTCACCGAATGGGCGCATTTCGCTCCTGGCCGAACAGTTTTTAGCTGGCCAAAGTGGCAATAGTAGTCATGGCCAGGTACTCCTGCTCACTTATCCCCCAGACTTGAACTCGCGCAGTTTAATCAATTTATACAAAAATCAGGTCAGTGCGGACTATGGATATTTTGATTCCTTTGCCTTGCTTGTCAAAGACGAGCAATTGGTTTTGATGTACAATGACAAGGGCAAATCTGCGGTTTTTAAAGTGTTGCTCAGCTCGTCAAAAGTGGAGCATCTTACTACCTTGGGTAGCGACAAAACCCAAATTTGTCCCCGTGCTTGTGCTGCATTGCCCGGTGGGGCACTTTGGATTTATGCAGAAACGGAGGATAAAAAACAGTACCAAGTAGGCTTACTGAAACCTTAGTACTACATTGCCGATAAGAAGGCAGATGAGCAATATTTTGTGCATCAGTATACAGTTTTATAGCGAAAATTCGCTATTTTTCAGGGAACTATTTTTCGAAAAAGCAAAATACAGTAATTTGGCTTTTTTTTATCAAACAGATCGCAAATGGAAGCCTACGGAGCAATTTTAAACATTGTTATGCCCATCTTTGTCATCCTTTTTTTGGTGGAAAAAGTGGTGGAATGGTATCGAGGTGCCCAGGTCATTCGAGGATTGGATAGTGTCTCTAGCTTTTCCTCGGGGATCACCAATGTGGTTAAAGATGTGTTGGGAATTGGCATCAGTGTGATTACTTATCAATGGTTGGTAGAACGGGTCGCGTTCACCCATTTGGCAGCCAATTCGGTGTGGGCTTACCTGATTGGCTTCATTGTGGTGGATTTTCAAGGGTATTGGATCCACCGCTGGTCGCATGAGATCAACTTTTTGTGGAACCGCCACATCATTCACCACAGCAGCGAGGAGTTTAATTTGTCCTGCGCACTGCGACAGTCCGTGTCTTCCTTCATCAATTATTTCACCATTCTGCTCCTACCCGCTGCACTCCTGGGCATACCGACTCAGGTGGTGGCGGTGATTGGGCCATTGCATTTGTTTTTGCAGTATTGGTACCACACCCAACTGATCAACAAGATGGGGATTTGGGAATACATTCTCGTCACGCCTTCACATCACCGGGTACACCACGCGATGAACAAGGAGTACATCGATAAAAACTACGCACAGATTTTCATTTTTTGGGATAAACTTTTTGGCACTTTTCAAGAAGAACTGCCCGAGGTGCCACCCGTTTATGGCGTTACCCGCCCGGTGCGTACCTGGAATCCCATCAAAATCAATTTTCAACACCTGTGGTTGTTGATGCAAGACGCCTGGCGTACCCGGAGTTGGTGGGATAAAGTTCGGCTGTGGTTTATGCCTACGGGCTGGCGCCCGACGGATGTGGTTGAAAAATACCCGCTGGATAGCATCAAAGACGTGTACAACTTCGAAAAATACGAAACGAGAGCATCGAGGGCGTTGATCGCCTGGAGCTGGGCACAGATGTTTTTCAACTACTTTTTGCTGACCTATTTTTTTGCCAACCTGGCCAAAATTGGTAGCCCGGGTATTTTTTACTACGGTGGATTTTTGTTCCTGGCCATCTTTGCTTACACCGAATTGATGGACCGCAATCCCTTTGCGGTTTATTTTGAAGCCATCAAATCGGCACTGGGCTTGTACCTCATTTACCAGTCGGGCGGTGATTGGTTTGGTGCTGCGCAAAACTGGGGACTTTGGTTTGTGTATTTAGTTGGGGCCTACTTTGTGGTGTCGGTGTTGATGACGGTGGTATTTGTGGAGCGGGAGATAAAGGCCCCGCTCCAAGCGAATGTTTAATCACCGAATATACCGCTCAAAAAACTCATAAATCCGCAACATCCGGTCAATCCGCTGCCGCACATTCCCCGAGCGGCTCAACTCATGCGTTCCACCCGGCATCAGGACATATTCCACGTCCTTTTCCAGGTATTTCAAACTGCGGAACATCATCTGCGACTGAATTACTCCGGTACGCAAGTCATTTTCACCGTGTTTGATCAAAAACGGCGTGCGGATTTTATCCACGTAGCTGTAAGGTGATTCCGCGTCAATTTCGGTAGTTTTTTCATCCTCCCAAGGCAAGCCAAAATAGTTGGGCACCAGGCGCCAGGCATTGCCTTCACCCATAAAAGTGGTCAAGTCGTAGACCCCACGCTGGGCAAAAGCGGCCTTGAAGCGGTGATCATGCGCGATGATCCAGGCGGTGAGGTAACCTGCGTAAGAACCACCTGTAATGACCTGTTTGGCTGTATCTACCCAAGGTGCTTTGGCGGCGTCGGCACAGGCAGCCAGGGCATCTTCCTGTGGGCCAGGGCCCCAATCGCGGTAGTTGGAAAATTGAAAATCCTTGCCATACCCTCCCGAACCGCGTTGGTTGGGATACACCACGCCATAACCTTGCGAACAGAAATATTGGAACTCATGCCACATCGAAAACTCACCCGGTCCCCACATGGCGGTAGGTCCACCGTGCAATTGCAGCACCAAGGGATATTTTTTACCCGCTTCCATAAAGGTGGGCTTCATGATCCAGTACTCCACTTTTTGTCCTTTGGAGTTGGTATATACCCGCTTTTCAGGTAGACTGAGCTTTTTGTCCTTCAACCAAGCCTCGTTGTGGCGACTGAGCTGAACCGGGTTTTTCATGTTTAGGTCGGCATAATAGAGTTCAGAAGGACTCAAGACCTCCGTTTTGCTGTACACCACTTTGCTGCTCGTCAGGTCAAAAGCGTTGATACCAGTATCAAAATCGCTCAAACATTCGACTGCACGGGTTCTGGCGTCGATCCGGTAAACGGGCGAGCCGCCGTTGGAAGGCGCTGTCAGGTAAATGTATTTGCCATCCGCCGACCAGTTGGCTCCGCCGGGAGTACGGTCGAACGGCACAATTTGCAGGTTGCTGCCGTTGGCATTGGCGATGACCAATTGGCTGAATGACAATAAATTTGGCGTTGACATGATGGCCGCCAAAGTACTGCCATCGGGCGAAAGGCTGAAGCCGCTAAAGGATTTGCCACTTTCCGCCAGAATGGTTTTTTCATCTCCACCTTGCAGGTTCATGCTTATGATGGTGGATTCTTGCTCGCGGTCGGGGTGTTGCGTGCGGTCTTTGCCGGTCACCGCCCAAATGCGCTGCCCATCAGTTGACCAATTGCCCTGCCCATATGACCAAAAACCCTTGGTGACCGGGCTGGCTTTGGCACCTTCTTTAACTTCGATGACGAAGAGGTGGTTGAATTGAATTTCTGGCTCAACAGCTGCTTCACCCTGAAAATTAAGGCGGGTAAAGACCTTGGCTTTGCGGTCTTCTACGTCTTTGTCGAGGTAGGCGCGGATTTCTTCCAGGTTTCCGTCAGGGTTGGGTTTGATCTTTTTATCGCGGTTCAAAAACTCGTTTTTGGGGAAGCCCGGCTTTTCAAGTGACCAGCTGGGGATTCCTTTTTTGGGGTTTAAGATGGTATCGTTGAGCAAGGTGCTCAAATTGAGAGATACGCTGAAAAGGATTTTGCGGCCATCCGGCGAAAAACGTGGATTGCCTGCGCCATACGACACATCGGTCAATTGCCAGGCTTCGCCTCCGTCCAGGGGCAAAATAAAAACTTGAGGTTTGCCTTTTACTCCGCGTACAAAAGCAATGGTTTTGCCATCAGGGGAAAACACTGGGCTGGAAACACTTTCGGCTCCCCGGGTCAAGGCGCGAGGAGTGGCATTGGCTTGCAGGTCGACGAGGTAGAAGTGATTCCGGTAGTCGTACTCCAGCTTGTTTTCGGCATTTGGCTCAATGGTGCGCAAGGTGTACAGGGCCTTATTCCCATCGGGTGAAGCGGCTACTGACATGACCTGTTTGATGCGGGTGAGGTCGGTGACCAGGATTTTTTGGGTGCCGTTTTGGGCAAAGACGCTGATGGTTTGTGAAAACAGCAGCAAGAGTAAGAGGGTGTGGATGTTTTTCATGTTTGGTATGGTTGAAAAAAGTGAAAAGTGAAAAGTGAAAAGCATATACACCAGCAGTTTTTCAACAGTTTACCAGTATTTTTTGCTTCTAAATTTGGAAGGATAAAAATGTCCCCCTAGTTTTTCACTTTTCACTTTTCACTTTTCACTTTTCACTTTTCACTTTTCACTTTTCACTTTTCACTTTTCACTTTTCACTTTTCACTTTATAATTCCAGTAATCCTTCCGGTAAATCCACCAGCACAATTTGCGCCTTATGATCTACCGATTTGATGAATACAGGGTTGAGCGGGACGGTCACATCGCGCCCCTGGTATTCCAGAAAAGCCAGGTATTGGCCAGGAGATTCAACTACTTCGTCAATTTTTCCCAATTCACCCAGTTCCACATCCTGCAACAGATACCCGACATAACGTTCGTATTGGGATACATTCACCTCGGCGGCTTCGGGCAACAGGTCACTTTCCCGCATAAAAAGTTCCTTGCCGCTGAGGGCTTGCGCGGGTTCACGTTGGTCCAGGTCTTCAAATTTGACGATGGGATCGTGCCCACCCCGAAACTCTTCAATAAAATAAGGCACCACTTTACCCGCCGATTCCACAAACAGCACTTTTGCTTCCGCAAAATCATCCCAGTACCGATCCTTGATTTTCAGTTTTAGCGCTCCATCAACGCCGTGGGTTTTGCTGACTCGACCGATGGCAATGTACTTGTCCATATGTTCAATTAAATTCTACGCATTTTTAAAATAAAGCCAGCCTGGGCTTTTTTCTCCCATGGCTGTCCCAGGCAAGCAGTCAAACATTGGGTATTGAGTACGCTAAGCTCGCGGTAAACGAGGCCAAGGTTGGCGGCGTATCGTTCGGTGCCTCGGCGCAACTCAATGGCATTTTCATAGTCGCTGAATTGAATTTCCAGGGTGCTCGGGTATTGATTCCAACTTTGATCGATGCTTTTGACTTGGGCTTCCCAGCCTTTGAACAATTCCAGTGGCTCTCCTTTTACATCTACTTTACTGAGGGGGTCGACATAGATCAGAGGGTTCCAGCTTTGGCCCTGTTTTAGCGGAAAGACCAGTTTTAACAGGCGGAAATTGTCTTCAAACCGCTGGGCTTGATCACTAGGTCGAGATTCGCTCAACACCTTTTTCAAAACCCATGGAGCGGTGCTGCTACGTCGCTCATAGCGTTCGATGCGGTACTCCAGTCCATTGCTGGCATTGCGAGAAGTATCCACCACCAATTCCCGAATGAAGGTAGTGGTAGAGTCGATTTGCACCCGATTGCCCAAGGGATCGAATAGAATACTGTCGACAACAAAAAGCCGTTCTTGCCCAATCGACAATGGAAAGTATTCGTAGCGGTACTCCAGCGCAGGGGCTGCTACTTGCTCTTTACAGGCAAACAGGCCAAAACCGAGCAAGAGTAGCAAGAGTAGACGCATGGAAGAAATTTGGTTTAGGGAGGTTTAGGACGGTTGAGAAGGTTTAGTAGCGGCATTTGCCAACGTCCCTTGCGGTAGCCTAAACCTTCTCAACCTCCCTAAACCTTACTCAACTCAGTATAAAGTCTTTTGGTATTTCCTTATAAATGATCCCACCACCAATGACATCATCACCCTCCATAAACACAGCAGATTGCCCTGGAGCGATCCCACTAACGTTCGCGAAAAACTCAACGGAGATGCGTCCTTCAGGGGTGTTGCTCAATTGGCTCATGGTTCCGGCATCTTTGTAGCGCACTTTGGTCAAAGCTTCCAGGCCATCGGGAATGTGATCATATTTCATGGAGTTGACCTGGTACACGCTCATGCTGTTGCGCACGAGTTCCTCTAATTCGCCAAGTACCACGGTATTGCTATCCGGGCGAATTTCGGTTACAAACATCGGCTGACCAAAAGCCATCCCTAGTCCTTTGCGTTGACCAACGGTGTAAAAGGGATAGCCCTCGTGTTTGCCGATTACCTCCCCCTTGGTGTTGATGAAGTTACCTCCCTTGACTTGCTCTTCCAAATCGGGCAAGCGGCGTTTGAGGAACCCCCGGTAATCGTTATCAGGCACAAAACAAATTTCGTAGCTCTCCGATTTTTTGGACAATTCGGCGTACCCGGCGTCAAAAGCGATTTGCCGTACTTCCGGTTTGGTGAACTTGCCTACGGGGAATTGGGTGCGTTTTAGTGCATCCTGGGTCAATCCCCACAATACATAAGACTGATCCTTGTGTGGATCAGCCCCTTTGCTGATGTACTTGCGGCCATTCAATTCCTTGACCTGTGCGTAGTGCCCGGTAGCGATGAACTCACAATCCAGGGAGTTGGCACGTTTCAGCAGGGCGTTCCATTTGATGTGGGTATTGCACAATACACAGGGATTGGGGGTGCGCCCGGCGATGTATTCTTCTACAAAATTATCAATGACGAAGTCGCCAAATTCATCCCGAATGTCGATGATGAAATGGTGAAAGCCCATACTCACCGCCACGTCACGGGCATCATTGATGGAATCGAGGCTACAACAACCAGTTTCTTTTTTGGAACCACCCGAATTGGCATAGTCCCAGGTTTTCATGGTAATGCCAATCACTTCATATCCTTCCTCATGGAGCAACATCGCAGTAACCGTACTGTCGATCCCTCCACTCATGGCCACCAAAACCTTTCCGTGTTTACTCATGCAATGATTTTTGAAAAAAATACTCCGGCAAAATTACAAATTTATCGCCCCAAAAGTTCGCAGAGTGACAAAAAGCTCTTCGTTTAATTGTCAAAAAAAGTTGACTTTTGTGCCGTAGTATCTAATTTTGCCTCCCGATTGTTCGTTATTCAAAAAAAGAAGAATGGAGCCATCACCCGCTCTGGTGTTTTTTCTGAGTATGCTTGCCAGTATTGTTGGAACGTTGCCCTTCGGCCCCATCAATCTTTCCGTAGTTGATACCACCATCAACCGCAGTTGGCGAGCTGCATTTCATTTTTCGGTCGCGGCTGCTTTGATCGAAATTCCACAATCCTTTATCGCCATTCGCTTCAACCCTACGGTGCAAGCCCTTTTGCAGCACAATGTCTGGGTTAAGGTTTTTGTTGTCGTCTTTTTTGTAGCCTTAGGTTTGGTCTTTTTCTGCCGAAAACCCGCTGGAGATCAGGAGAAAAAGCGTAAAATCAAAGAAAATGACTTCTTGCATGGCCTCATGGTTTCTATCGCCAACCCACAGGCCATTCCTTTTTGGATTTTTATCCTCGCCTTTTTAAAATCTGCCGAATACCTTGACATTTCCGATCACCCACCTTTGTATTTTTTGTGCATCTTCTTGGCTGGTGTAGCTTGTGGCAAACTGCTTACACTTCTGTTTTATGCCTTTCTCAGTCAATTGATTGTGCGCCGGGCTGCGTTCGTTAGTCAATGGATGAACAAGATCATTGGGGTCATTTTGATCAGCATTGGCCTTTTTCAAGGGGTAAAAGAAGTAATGGCGCCGTAAATTTCCGAAAGTCCTTTGTTTGGAAAAATCCAACAATTATTCTATATTTGACTACTTTCCACGAAGCTCAGGTACCGATTTGGGCTTCGTGGACGTTTATGTACCGAATAAACCTGATATTCCACATGAGATCAATCACATTTGTATTTTCGCTGGTACTGTCACTCAATGCATTAGTGCTAAGCGCGCAAGAATTTGGCTATGCTTCCTACTATTCAGATGAATACAACGGTAGTGAGACCGCATACGGAGAAATCTATGATCGCGGCAAAATGACTGCGGCACATAAAATGCATCCCTTAGGCACCCGCTTACGCGTAACCCGCCTGGATACCAAAAAATCGGTCATTGTTCGGGTGAATGACCGAGGGCCCTACCTCAAAGGTCGGATTGTAGAATTGTCTTACGCGGCGGCGAAACAATTGGGGATGCTCAACGACACCAACCTGGAAGTAAAAGTGGAAGTAGTCGGCCAAGATGTGGCGGTAAAAGAGGAAGCCAAAACGCCTCCGATTGCGGTACCTGCTGCCAATACCGAGGAGCTTGTAAAACCAACGACAACAGCCAATGCCACGCCACCACCGGCACCGGTTGAAACCAAACCTGCACCAGTTGTGGTAGCGGAAAAGAAGGTGATCACCGCGCCGGTCAAACCTACCACTAAATTGCAGGTGGATAAAAACAAACTGGTACGTGGAGACATGGGCACAAGCGGTCTGTACTCAATTGCCATTGCACATTCGGATAAAAAAGGTTTCGGAGTACAAGTGGCCTCTGTCGCAACTTACGAAAGCATGCTGGATAAAGTTGCCCAGTTACAAGGCAAATGGTTTGACAACATCCTGATCAGTATGGAGGGTGGGAAAAAATTCCGGGTTATCCTCGGGCCGTTTGATACCGAAGGTAGCGCCAGAGCATATGAAAGTAATTTGAAGAAAAATAAGAAGATAGATGGGTTTGTGGTGAATTTGGCGGAGCTCAAGTAGGGTTTTATCTTAGGTGGCCCTTAGGTGTCTTAGGTTTCTTAGGTGGTGAAGAAATAAGTCTGCGGAGCAGGCAGCGTAATTTTCACCACCTAAGAAACCTAAGAAACCTAAGAAACCTAAGAAACCTAAGGAATCACCTCAGGAATTTCTACATTGCTTTTTACAACACCAGCAATCCCAATTTCCCCAATTTATTAAACGGCTTATTGTACCAAAACAACTCGAAATCCTCCAGGTCAGCCGCCTCATAATGCTCCTGAACCTGTTGAAAAGTCCAGGTCTCGGTTTGATCAACTGCAATTTTTTCCAAAATATCTACCACCCACTTCCCCTGCGGAACTTCCACTTTTATACTTAGATTTTCTTTTTGATCATAAAAAGTCAAGAGGGCGCTCTCCCAGGTTTCACCCCGTTTGGTTTTGCTGCTGATTTCCAATTCGGGAGGATTGCCCAGCCAAACCACCTTGGCATTGGCTTTGATGGATGCGATTTCATCCTCATTCAGCGCATTGACGATGTATTCCTTTGGAACTTTGGTACGCGGTACCTTAAACTCAAACCAATCTTGTAATGGGAATTCAAAGCCAATCCCGTGCATGTAGTTCAGCAGCGATTTTTTTAAACCAAAACTATACGCGTCGTGGTCGGTCCCGGTCGGGTCGGTAAAGAGAATGTCGTTGTTGGCAAAAGGCCCACTGCAACCGGGCTCGATTTTAATGCCATAAGCTTTTGGATCGAGTCCCACCGGACTGTGCGCCGTGAGGGCAAACTGGTGCCAAAATCCCGACTGCAACACCCCTGCCTCAAACAATTGCCGCACCATTTCCAGCGAATCAATGGTTTCTTGCGCCGTTTGGCTGGGGAATCCGTACATCAGGTAAGCGTGTACCATGATGCCCGCTTCCGTAAAATTGCGGGTTACGCGGGCTACTTGGGACACGGTAACGCCTTTTTGAATCAAAGCCAACAAACGATCGGAGGCAACCTCCAGTCCGCCTGACACGGCAATACAACCCGAAGATTTGAGCAAAAGGCACAAATCTCGGCTGAAACTTTTTTCAAAACGAATATTGGTCCACCAGGTCACGGTGAGTTTGCGGCGGATGATTTCCAGCGCCAGCGCACGCATGAGGGCAGGAGGCGCGGCTTCGTCCACGAAATGGAAGCCTCGTTCGCCAGTTTGGGCGATCAGCTCCTCCATGCGGTCACACAAGAGTTGCGCCGCTACTGGTTCGTACAATTTGATGTAATCCAGCGAAACGTCACAAAAAGTACACTTGCCCCAGTAGCAACCGTGCGCCATGGTGAGTTTGTTCCAGCGCCCATCGCTCCACATGCGGTGCATGGGGTTCACGACCTCAATGGCGGAGATGTATTGGTCCAGAGGCAAGTCGCCGTAATCGGGGGTGCCAACTTCATTTTGTTTGTAATCGCGGTTGAGGCTATGGTTGAGGTATTCTACTTTGCCTTCGAGCAAAGTATACGTACGTTTTAGCAAATCTACTGGACGTTGGCCTTGCAAATGCTCGATGAGGTTTTCGATGGGTGTTTCGCCATCGTCCAAGGTGATGAAATCAAAGAATTCAAAAACCCGTGGGTCACTCAGTGAGCGCAATTCGGTATTGGCAAAACCGCCGCCCATGACCACTTTGCTGTTTGGATGGTGTTTTTTGATCCATTGCCCACAGCGGAATGCGGTGTACAAATTACCTGGAAAAGGCACGGAGATGGCGACCAATTGGGGCTTCAACTCAGCCATTTTTGCACTCAGGATTTGAATCAGCAGTTGATCAATATAGGTATACTCAGTCTGGAGCTGTGCATACAATTCGTCAAAGTGGTAAGCCGAGCGGCCGAGACGTTCGGCATAACGACTGAGCCCAAAGTGTTCATCGACACATTCGGTGATCAAATCTGCCAGATCTTCGAGGTAGAGGGTAGCCAGGTGTTTGGCCTTGTCCTGGGTACCCATGCTGCCGAAAGCCCAGCTGAGGTCGGCGAGTTGTTTGAAGCGCTCGGCGCGGGGCAGGTAACCCTCTTGGCAAACGAGATGGGCTAAGGTGGGGTTTTTGCCTTGCAAAAAATTGATGACCCCATCAATGGTTTGGATATAGTGTTTACGCAGGGCGATGATTCGCCGGGCATTTTCTGACCACGTCTGGTTTTTGGCCGCAATGTGTTCAAACAAGTCACCAAGGCCTTTGGAGGAGTACAAGGCCAAAAAAACCTCAATGCCTAAGTCAGCTTGATAAGAAGTGATGCCTTTGGTATTCAAAAATCCTTTCAGGTACGCAGTGGCTGGATACGGCGTATTCAGTTGGGTAAAGGGCGGCGTAAAAAGAAAGGCGGTGGTGCTCAAGAATGCAAATTTTAGGCCGTAAAACTAATTCATTTACCCCATATTCCCATAATTCCGTGCGCCAAAGAGCAAGGTTCCAATGCGCACCAAAGTGCTGCCTTCTTCTACCGCAATCGGATAATCATCGGACATGCCCATGGAAATTTCCTTGAAGGCGGAGTCATTGGGGAAATATCGGTCTTTGAGTTGATCAAAAATACTTTTCAAGGCCTTGAATTCACGGCGAATCTGCTCCTCATCCTCCACAAAAGACGCCATACCCATTACGCCACAGAGCCGGATGTTTTGCAAGTTGGGGTAGGAGAGGGATTCCAATAGGGCAAAAGCTTCCTGGATATCTAGCCCAAACTTGGTTTCCTCATCGTTGATTTTAAACTGCAACAAACAGTCGATTACCCGGTGGTTTTTGACGGCTTGCCGATTGATTTCTTCCAGTAATTTCAAGCTGTCGACCGAGTGGATCATGGCCACAAAAGGAGCAATGAACTTGACCTT